>JACIXM010000099.1 GCA_014360395.1 Actinotalea sp. | reverse complement strand
CCCCGACGGGGGCCTGCTCGCGGAGGACCACCTCGGTCACCGGCGCTCCGCCAGGAGCACCTCGACGCGCTCGTCGACCCGCTCGGTGATGCGCCCGTCGAGCTGCTCGGCGACCTGCTCCCCCACCGTGCCGGCGACGGTCTCGGTCAGGCGCGCCTGGGCCGCGCGACGCTGGGCCCCCAGGAAGGCGCGCCGCTCCGCCGAGAGCGCCCGGGCGGTCGACACCGCAATGAAGACCATGACGACGCTGAACGGCAGCGCGATGACGATCGCTGCGGTCTGCAGGGCCACGAGGCCACCGGCCACGAGCAGCGCGATCGCGAGCAGCCCGGACAGGGCGGCCCACAGGGCGCGGTTCCACACCCCGGGCTGCGGGTTGCCGCCCTCGCTGAGCATGGCGAGCACGAGGGAGCCGGAGTCCGAGGACGTCACGAAGAAGAGCGCGACGAGGATGATCGTCATCACCGACAGGACCGCTCCGGCCGGCAGGTCCGCCAGCAGGTCGAACAGGGCGTTCTCCGGGACGACCGACCCGTCCTCGCCCACCAGGCCGCCGTCGCCGAACAGCTCGCGGTACAGGGCGCTGCCGCCGAGGACCGAGAACCACAGGAAGGTGACGAGCGTCGGGACGGCCAGGACGCCGACGACGAACTGGCGCACGGTGCGCCCACGGGAGATCCGCGCGATGAAGATCCCGACGAACGGGGCCCAGGAGACCCACCAGCCCCAGTAGAAGGTCGTCCACGCGGCCTGCCAGGCCTCGCCCTCGGCGCCGGCGTAGGCGGAGACGTTGAACGTCATGGGCAGGACGCTGGACAGGTACACCCCGAGCGACTGCACGAACTCGCGGAGCAGGAACAGCGTCGGCCCGAGGGTCAGGACCGAGACGAGCAGGACGCCCGCGATGCCGATGTTGATGGTGGAGAGCCAGCGCAGACCCCGGGCCAGGCCCGAGACGACGGACACGAGCGCCAGCGCCGCCACGACGAGGATGATGAGGATCTGCAGGCCGAGCGTGGACTCCGCGACGCCCACCTGCTCCAGGCCGGCCGCGATCTGCAGGACACCCAGGCCGAGCGAGGTCGCCACGCCGAAGACCGTGCCGACCACGGCGGTGACGTCAATGGCGTCACCGAGTCGCCCGCGCACGCGGTCGCCGAGGAGCGGCTCCAGGGCCCAGCGGATCGAGACCGGGCGTCCCTTGCGGTGGATGGCGTAGGCCAGGCCCAGCCCGACGACGACGTAGATCGCCCAGGCGTGGACGCCCCAGTGCACGTACGTCTGCGCCATGGCCGTCTGCGCGACCTGGGTGGGGGTGCCCTCGACGCCCGGCTTCGGGCTCGCGAAGTGGCTCAGGGGCTCCGCCACGCCCCAGAAGACCAGGCCGATGCCCATGCCGGCGGCGAAGAGCATCGCGAACCAGCTGCCGAGCCCGAACTCGGGCTCCTCGTCGTCCCGGCCGAGGGTGATGTCCCCGAGCCGGCCGAAGCCCATCCACAGCGCGAAGGCGACGAACCCCGCGACGAGGAGCACGTAGTACCAGCCGAACGCGCCGACGAGGCTGCTCTGGACCGCCCCGATCCCCTGCTCCGCCGCGGAGGGGAAGAGGATCGCAAAGCCGGCCATGACGCCGATGACGGCCACCGACGGCCAGAACACGGCCTTGGCGATGCGACCACCACGGGGGCGCGCGTCGGCCGCCGGTGGTGCGGTCGCCGTGCCGGGTGGTGGCGCCGCGGCAGGTGCGGCGGCGGAGCGGTGCTGCGGGTCAGGGGTGGTGCGGCCTGGAGTGGGCACGACGTCCTTCCGGTCGGTCTTCGTCTCCTCCGGGGCCCCCGTGCGGGCCGGGCGCTGCGGAGGTCCGCCGGCACCCGGTCCCGCCCCGGACATGGCACGACGGCGAGCGTCCGGGCGTCTCGCCGTCGTCGTGGGCCCCCTCACGGGGACCCGGCCGGTCCGCGGGGCCGAGGTGGCCCCGCGTCCGGCAGGTCGGTCAGGCGCGCTTGGCGCGGGCGGCCAGTCGCGCTCGGTCGTTCTGGTCGAGGACGACCTTGCGGATGCGCACGATCTCCGGGGTCACCTCGACGCACTCGTCCTCGCGGGCGAACTCGAGGGACTCCTCGAGCG
>JACIXM010000098.1 GCA_014360395.1 Actinotalea sp. | reverse complement strand
GTCGGGGTCCGCTCGTGCCCTCGCCGAGGCGCGGGTCGAACTCGCGGGGATCCGGGCCGAGCTGGAGGCCGAGCGTCGGATCGGCGCCGAGCGGGTCGCAGCGGCGCAGGCCGACCACGAGCGCCTCGTCGAGCAGTTCCGCGCCGTGGCGTCCGACGCGCTGGAGCGCAGCAACGTGCAGTTCCTCGGGCTGGCGGAGCAGCGGCTGGGCGCGACCGAGCGCACGCACGCCGCCACGATGGCCCAGCGTGAGGAGGCCGTGCGGCAGATGGTCGAGCCCCTCACCCGCGTCCTCGACGAGGTGCGGGCCCAGGTCACCGCGGCGGAGCAGGCGCGCGCGACCGGGCACGCCGCCCTGGGCGAGCAGGTCCGCGCGATGCAGCAGACGTCGGAGCAGCTGAGGTCGGAGACATCGCGCCTGGTGACGGCGCTGCGCGCGTCGCACGTCCGCGGCCGGTGGGGAGAGCTGCAGCTGCGCCGCGTAGTCGAGGCCGCCGGGATGCTCGCCCACGTCGACTTCCTCGAGCAGGCACAGGCCAGGACCGACGACGGCGTCCAGCGCCCGGACATGGTGGTCCGCCTCGCCGGCGGCAAGCACGTGGTCGTCGACGCCAAGGTGCCGTTCCTCGGCTACCTGGACGCCGTCGGGTCCGACGACGAGACGCAGCGCTCGGAGCGTCTCGCCGCCCACGCCCGTCACCTGCGCCGCCACGTGGACGACCTCGCCGCGAAGGCCTACTGGGAGCAGTTCTCCCCCGCGCCGGAGTTCGTGGTCCTCTTCGTCCCGGCGGAACCGTTCCTGCACGCCGCGCTCGACGTCGACCCGTCCCTCTACGAGTACGCCATGGAGCGCGACGTCGTCCTCGCCAGCCCCATGACACTCGTCGCGCTGCTGCGGACGGTCGCCTACGGCTGGCGGCAGGAGGCCCTGGCCGAGAACGCTCAGCAGGTGCTGTCCCTGGGGCGGGAGCTGCACAGCCGCCTGGCGACGCTCGGCGGTCACGTCTCCCGCCTGGGCCGGCAGCTCGACGGCGCGGTGCGGGCCTACAACGACTCGGTGTCGTCCCTGGAGTCCCGGGTCCTCGTCAGCGCCCGCCGGCTGGCCGACCTCCAGGTGACGGACGCCGACCTCGAGACCCCGCCACAGGTCGATCGGGCCACGCGGCAGGTGCAGGCTCCGGAGCTGGTCGCGTCCGCGACCCACCGCGTCGTCGCGATCGAGGACCGGCCCGAGGCCCCGTCGCCGGTCGGCGAGGAGGCCGCGGCGCGGGACGCCTGACGCGCTCGCAGGTCGCGGGCGGAGCGGCGTCAGACCGGGTCGACGGTCAGCGAGCGCCGGGGACCCCGCTCCGGCCGCGCGGGGGCCTGACCGGCCGCCTTGAGGTCGGCGCGCAGCTCCCGCGGCAGCGAGAACATGAGGTCCTCGGTCGCGGTCCGGACCTCCTCGACGTCGGCGTACCCGTGCCGCGCGAGCAGGTCCAGGACGTCGCGGACGAGGATCTCCGGCACCGACGCGCCGGACGTCAGACCCACGGTCGTGACGCCCTCGAACCACGCCGGGTCGATCTCCGAGGCCTGGTCGACGCGGTACGAGGCACGCGCGCCCGCGTCCAGCGCCACCTCCACGAGCCGCACCGAGTTGGAGGAGTTCGCCGACCCCACGACGATCACGAGGTCGCACGACGGGGCGAGCTTCTTCACCGCGACCTGGCGGTTCTGCGTCGCGTAGCAGATGTCGTCGCTGGGCGGGTCCTGCAGGCTCGGGAAGCGCTCGCGCAGGCGGCGGACCGTCTCCATCGTCTCGTCCACCGACAAGGTCGTCTGGGACAGCCAGACGACCTTCTCGGAGTCACGGACCACGACGGCGTCGACCTCGTCGGGGCTGTTGACGAGCTGGACGTGCTCGGGCGCCTCCCCCATCGTCCCCTCGACCTCCTCGTGGCCCTCGTGGCCGATGAGCAGGATGTCGAAGTCGTCCCGCGCGAAGCGCACGGCCTCCTTGTGCACCTTGGTGACCAGCGGGCACGTCGCGTCGATCGTCTGCAGGGAGCGTGCCGCAGCGGCCGCGTGCACGGCCGGCGAGACGCCGTGGGCCGAGAAGACCACGCGGGCGCCCTCCGGCACCCCGTCCGTCTCGTTGACGAAGACCGCACCGCGCCGCGACAGGGTCTCCACCACGTACTTGTTGTGCACGATCTCCTTGCGGACGTACACCGGGGCGCCGTAGTGGTCGAGCGCCTTCTCGACCGCGATCACGGCACGGTCGACCCCGGCGCAGTAGCCACGGGGCGCAGCGAGCAGCACACGCTTGGCAGAGGAGGTGGGATTCACCGCCTCAGTCTACGGAACGCGGCGCCCCCGCCCACTGGCCCGACGCTGAGAGCACCCTCGCCGGCCGCGCTGCGCTTCGCCTGCGCCGCCCCCGGCGCCACCCGCCGCGCACGGCCGCGCCGACGCTGTCGGCAGCGGGTGGCAGGGTGGTCCCCGTGACCGAGCCGACGACGACGCCCCGGCGCCGCCTGCCCGCCCGGGCGCTGGACACCGGGCCGGACGCGCCCTGGCCCGTGCGGCACCTGTCGGCCCGCATCGCCGAGTACGTCCACCGCATGCCCGGCGTGTGGGTGGAGGGCCAGGTCGTCCAGCTCAACCGCCGCCCGGGCACGACCTTGGCCTTCCTCACCCTGCGTGACACCGACGCCGACGTGTCCCTGCCCGTGTCCGTCCACGTCCGCGTCCTCGACGCCGCGACCGCCCCGGTCCAGGAGGGTGCGCACGTCGTCGTGCACGCCACGCCCCGGTTCTGGGTCAAGCGCGGCACGCTGCAGCTCGAGGCCGACGAGATCCGCCCCGTCGGGCTCGGCGAGCTGCTGGCCCGCATCGAGCACCTCAAGCGCGTCCTCGGCGCCGAGGGCCTCTTCGACGCCGCCCGCAAGAAGCCCCTGCCGTTCCTGCCCCACGTCGTCGGGCTGGTGTGCGGGCGGGAGTCCAAGGCCGAGCACGACGTCGTCGTCAACGCGCGAGCCCGCTGGCCGCAGGTGCGGTTCGAGATCCGCGAGGTCGCGGTGCAGGGGGTCGCCGCGGTCCCCGAGGTCACGGCGGCCCTGCGCGAGCTCGACGCCGACCCGGCTGTCGAGGTGATCGTCGTCGCCCGCGGGGGCGGCTCCGTCGAGGACCTCCTGCCCTTCAGCAACGAGGCCCTCGTCCGGGCCGTCTCCGCGTGCCGCACGCCCGTGGTCAGCGCCATCGGCCACGAGACGGACAGCCCGCTGCTGGACCTGGTGGCGGACCACCGGGCCTCGACCCCCACCGACGCCGGCAAACGGGTCGTCCCCGACGTCGGGGAGGAGCGGACCCGTCTGGTCCAGGCGCGTCGGCGGATCCGTGCGGCCGTGGCGCAGCGGCTGCACCGCGAGCAGGACGCCCTGGCGGCCCTGCGCTCCCGCCCGGTCCTGGCGCGTCCGGAGCTCCTGCTCGACGGCCGCGGGGTCGACGTCGAGCGGTGGCGGGCCGCCGCCCGCCGCGCGCTCGACGACCGCATCCGCGCCGGTCACGCCGAGGTGTCCCGGCTCGCTGCCCAGGTCCGGGCCCTGTCCCCCGCGGCGACCCTCGAGCGCGGCTACGCCGTGGTCCAGCGCGCCGACGACGGCGCCGTGGTGCGCCGCCCCGAGCACGCGCCGGCCGGCACGGGGCTGCGCCTGCGGCTGGCCGTCGGCGAGGTCGGCGCGACGAGCACCGGCTCGCCCGGCGACACGGGCAGGAAGGGCACATCCACCGCGGACGCCACGGCGGCAGGCGGCGTGCCACGGTTTACTGACCACCCAGCGGGTCGTGCCGCGCCCGCCGCCGCCCAGGAGGAGTGACCGTGCCCGCCGACAGGCCCCGCCCCGCGGACCCGACCCCGGTCGGGGACCTCAGCTACGAGCAGGCCCGCGACGAGCTCGCCGCCGTGGTGAACCGCCTCGAGGCCGGCGGGGAGACCCTGGAGGGCTCCCTGGCGCTCTGGGAGCGCGGCGAGGCGCTCGCGCTGCGGTGCCAGGAGTGGCTGGACGGCGCCCGCCGCCGCCTGGAGGCCGCCCGCGACGAGGGCCCGTCCGACGGCACAGCGCCCGGCACCGCGAGCACCACGACG
>JACIXM010000097.1 GCA_014360395.1 Actinotalea sp. | reverse complement strand
CCCCGCCTCGGCCACCGCGCCGCCCGGGCCGGGTCGCCATACGCACCGAGGGCGCTGGGACGCCGTTCCCAGCGCCCTCGGTCGTGCGGGGCGTACCGTCGTCCCGCCGGGAAGACGATCACGGTCTGCCGGAGACCCCGGTTCCCGTGGTTAGGATCACCCGCTGACGACGACGTCACCAGTCGACGACAAGGACACCCTGGTGCTGACCTTCCTCACCCGCCGCACCCTGGCGGGCCTCGCCACGCTCTTCGTGGCCCTGTTCCTGATGTACCTGCTCGCCGACCGGGCGATGGACCCCCTGCAGGACCTGCGCGAGAGCACGGACCCCAACAAGGACCTGCTCATCGCCCAGCGGATCGACCAGCTGAACCTCGACACCAACGTGGTCCTGCGCTTCTTCGAGTGGTTCGGCAACCTCATCACCGGCGACCCCGGTGTGGCGTGGCGGTCCGGGCAGTCCGTCGGGCCACTCATCGCCAGCGCGATCGGGTCGACCCTCGAGCTCGTCACCGCGGCCACCCTGCTCTCGCTCGTGCTCGGCGTCGCGGTCGGCATCGTCAGCGCCCTGCGGCAGTACAGCTCGTTCGACTACCTGATCATCTTCCTGTCGTTCCTGCTCTACTCGCTGCCCTCCTTCTGGGTCGCCGTCCTGCTCAAGCAGTGGGGTGCCATCGGCTTCAACGACTTCCTCCGCGACCCGGTCCTGGGGTGGCTGACGATCGTGGTCCTCAGCCTTCTGGCGGGCCTCATCTGGTCCCTGGCCGTCGGCGGGCCGCCGACCCGACGGGCCCAGACGTTCGTGCTCGGCGCGGCCGCCACGGGCGGCATGCTCGCCTTCCTCCAGCTGACGAACTGGTACCTGAACCCGCGCATCGGTCCGGTCCTGCTCCTGGTCCTCGGCGCGGCGGCGGCGTTCGCGGTCACCGCGGTCTCCGCGGGCCTGCACAACCGCCGGGCGCTGTACTCGTCGCTGACGACGGTCGCCCTGGGCGTGGCCCTGTACTACCCGATGCAGTCGTTCTTCCGGGCCATCCTCGAGTCGCACCTCATCATCGCCGGCCTGGGGCTGCTGACGATCGCCGTGGGCATCGGGATCGGC
The DNA here is from genome assembly GCA_014360395.1 of Actinotalea sp. GTDB lineage: Bacteria > Actinomycetota > Actinomycetes > Actinomycetales > Cellulomonadaceae > Actinotalea. Next base: position 6,413 of record JACIXM010000097.1, on the reverse strand, counting down.
CTGCTCTTCGGCGGGCCGGACCGCGGGGTCTCGGCGCGCGCCGCGGCCATCACCGCCTTCTTCGTCGGCTGTCTGATCTTCGTCGACCAGGTCATGAGCGTCTGGCAGCCCTACTTCAACGCGCTGCGCGGTCGCCCGATCCCCACGTTCGGTGACCGCACGCCGAGCCTCGGCGGCAACTACTGGGTGCAGGTCCTCGACTCCTGGACCCACCTCCTGCTGCCGACCCTGACGCTCATCCTCATCGCCTTCGCGGCGTACACGCGGTACTCGCGGTCGAGCATGCTCGAGGTGATGACGCAGGACTACATCCGCACCGCCCGGGCCAAGGGTCTGCCGGAGCGTGTCGTCATCGTGCGGCACGGGTTCCGCAACACGCTCATCCCGCTGGCGACGATCGTCCCGATCGACATCATCACGCTCATCGGCGGCGCGGTCATCACCGAGAACGTGTTCGCGCGGCCCGGCATGGGCCAGCTGTTCGTCCGGTCGCTCGACAACGCCGAGGCCGACCCGCTGATGGCCTACCTGGCCATCACGGCCGCCCTGGCGATCATCGCGAACATCGTGGCCGACATCATCTACGCCGCCGTCGACCCCCGGATCAGGTTGGAAGCATGAGCACTCCGCAGCAGAGCGAGCCCCAGGGCGAGCGCCTCGAGAACGAGATCGAGCTCAAGGACGTCGCCGGCCTCTCCCAGGGCCAGATCGTCCGGCGGCGCTTCTTCCGCCACAAGGGCGCCATGGTCGGCCTCGCCGTCCTGCTCGGGACGGTCGTCCTCGCCTTCTCCTCGATGGGCTTCGGCCCCGTGCCGGGCTGGTGGCAGCACTCGGGCAACCCCGGGGCGATCCTCAACCCGGGCGGGACCCCGACGATGGGCATGCCCACGTGGCTCGGTGGCTCGGGCCTGGCCTTCGGCGAGCACCCCTTCGGTCAGGACGAGATCGGCCGGGACATGTTCGCCCAGGTCATGCTCGGCACCCAGACGTCCCTCAAGGTCGTCGCGATCATCGGCGTCACCTCCGGGGTCATCGGCGTCGCGGTGGGCGCGCTCGCCGGCTTCTTCCGGGGCCGGATCGACGCGCTGCTCATGCGCACGACCGACCTCTTCATCACGATCCCGACGATCGTCGTGGGCGCCGTCATCGGGAAGATCGCCGGCACGATCAGCTCGACCTTCTTCGCGGTCGCGCTGGGGGCGATCCTCTGGACCAGCCTGGCCCGACTCGTGCGGGGCGACTTCCTGTCCCTGCGCGAGCGCGAGTTCGTCGACGCCGCGCGGGTGGCCGGGGCGAGCAGCACCCGGATCATCTTCAAGCACATCCTCCCGAATGCGATCGGCGTCATCATCGTCAGCACGACGCTGCTCATGAGCGCGGCGATCCTGCTCGAGACGGCGCTGTCCTACCTGGGCTTCGGCATCGTCCGCCCGGAGATCTCGCTCGGTGCGCTCATCAGCCAGTACCAGGCGGCCTTCGCGACCCGCCCGTGGCTGTTCTGGTGGCCCGGCCTGTTCATCGTCATCATCGCGCTGAGCATCAACTTCATCGGTGACGGCCTGCGCGACGCCTTCGACCCGCGGCAGAAGCGCATCCCGTCCGCCCGCAAGATGGCGCGCGCCGGCATCATCGCGAGCCGTCAGACGGTCGACACCGCGGCCACCACGCCGGCCGGTGAGGACCGGACGACGAAGCGTCGCGGCGACGAGGCGGGCCTGTGACGCGCCCCCTGCCGTCGCCCCGCGGGACCGCGAGGTGGGAGCGCTCAGAGCACGCGCGTCGCCACGACCGCGCCCGTCAGGACGACCACGGCCGCGATGGTAGCCCGGTGCCAGCTGACGGTCACCCGCAGACCGGCCGCCTCGGCGAGCGCACGGGAGCCGTCGAGGTGTCCCGCCGAGAGCAGGGCGGCCTGGCGCTCGTCGATGGCGGCCTGGACGCCCTCGGCGGTCGCCGGACGCCGCCCCGTGTCCTGCGCCCCGCCACGACGGGCGCGCATCGCGCCGCCGGCGGCGCTGGAGCGGGGCGCGGCCCACGCCGTCCAGCGGCGGCCGTCCGTGGTGTGCACCTCCAGGGACCAGCGGGCTTCGGCCCGCTCCAGGAGGGGCCACGGGATCCGCACCGTCCGGGTGACGTTGACCAGCACGACCTCGCCGTCGGAGACCTCGACGGCCGGTCGGGCGAAGGCCGCCCAGACGAGCAGGGTGCCGAGCGCGCTCGCGAGGACGGTCGTCAGGACGTCCCGCAGCGCCAGGTCCCCGAGGACGGCCAGGGTGGCGGCGAGCGCCACGCCCGCGGTGGCGGCCGTCAGGACACGGCCGAAGGTCGAGGAGAAGACGTACGTAGGGCCCACAGCCCCATGCTGGCAGACGAGAGCACGGCCCCCGCGGCGCTGGACCAGCGCCCGGGCGGCGGCTCGCAGGAAGGATCCTGATCACCGTGGCGACCGACACCTCGCACACCGGGACGGCGACCGCCGCTCCCGTGCTCTCCGTCCGCGACCTGCGCGTCGACTTCTACGTCGACGGCGAGTGGTTCCCCGCCGCGGTGGACATCTCCTACGACGTGCGCCCCGGCGAGGTGCTCGCGATCGTGGGCGAGTCGGGCTCGGGCAAGACGCAGTCCTCGATGTCGCTCCTGGGCCTGCTGCCGACCAACGGTCGCGCCCACGGTTCGGCCAAGCTGGGTGATCGCGAGCTCATCGGGATGCCGACGAGCAAGCTGCGCCGCATCCGCGGACGGGAGATCGCCGTGATCTTCCAGGAGCCGATGACGGCGCTCAACCCCGTCTACACGGTGGGCTTCCAGATCGTCGAGACGCTCCGCGCCCACTTCGAGATCGGCCCGGCCGACGCCAAGGAGCGCGCGATCGCGCTCCTGCGGCTGGTGGAGATCCCCGAGCCGGAGAAGCGCTTCCACAGCTACCCCCACCAGCTCAGCGGCGGCCAGCGTCAGCGCGCGATGATCGCGCAGGCGCTCGCGTGCGACCCCAAGCTGCTCATCGCGGACGAGCCGACGACGGCGCTCGACGTCACCGTCCAGGCCGAGATCCTCAAGCTCATGCGGGACCTACGGGCGCGCATCAACTCCGGCATCGTCCTGATCACCCACGACATGGGTGTGGTGGCCGACATGGCCGACCGCATCATCGTCATGAAGGACGGCCGGATCGTCGAGCAGGGCGCCTCCACCGAGATCTTCGGTGCGCCCCAGCACCCCTACACGCAGAAGCTCCTCGCGGCCGTCCCGCACCTGGGGCGGTCCACGGGCGGGGTCATCGCCGGGGCGGAGCCCCCCGCCGGGACGACCGTCGCCGTCGAGCCGACGCCGACGCCCGTCGCAGCCCCGGCAGACCCGCACGCCGGCCGTCCGGTCGTGCTCGAGGCCCTCGACATGGTGATCGAGTACCCGGGCCGGCGCCGGACGCCGGCGTTCCGGGCGGTGGACGGGGTGGACCTGCAGATCCGCCAGGGCGAGGTCGTCGGCCTCGTCGGCGAGTCCGGTTCCGGGAAGACGACGATCGGCCGGGCCGTCGTCGGGCTGCTGCCGGTGACGAGCGGGACGCTCTCCATCGTCGGCCAGAACATGGTCGGGGCCTCGCGCAAGGAGCTCATGCCGCTGCGCAGCCAGATCGGCATCGTGTTCCAGGACCCGGGCTCCTCGCTCAACCCCCGACTGCCGATCGGCGAGTCCATCGGCGAGCCTCTCCTGCTGCACAAGGGGATGAAGGGCGACCCGCTGAGCAAGGAGGTCGAGCGGCTGCTCGACCAGGTGCAGCTGCCGCGGTCGATGCGGAACCGCTACCCGCACGAGCTGTCGGGTGGCCAGCGGCAGCGCGTCGGCATCGCGCGGGCGCTGTCCCTGGAGCCCAAGCTGCTGGTCGCGGACGAGCCGACGTCGGCCCTGGACGTGTCCGTGCAGGCCACGGTCCTGGACCTCTTCACCGACCTGCAGCGTGAGCACGGCTTCGCGTGCCTCTTCATCTCCCACGACCTCGCGGTCGTGGAGATGCTCTCGGACCGGATCGCGGTCATGCACCACGGGAAGCTGGTCGAGGTCGGCCCCACGGCCGAGGTCGTGCGCTCGCCGCAGGACCCCTACACGCAGCGTCTGCTCGCCGCCGTGCCGGTCCCGGACCCCGCCGAGCAGCGCCGCCGCCGGGAGGCGCGCGACGCGATGCTCGAGGAGCAGCGGCTGGCCATCGAGGAGGAGGAGGCGGCGGAGGCCCAGCGGTCCGCGCAGGGCCAGACGGCCCACGTCGAGCGCACCGACCCGGCGGGCGGGATCTGATCGTCACCCTGGCCGGAACCTGACCGGCACCTCCGCGGGACGACCTCTCCAGGGGGTACCCGCGGTGCCCGGCGGGCACTGCGGGTACCATCGTTCGGCGCCTCGCCCGGATCGGGCGACCCGTCGGCGCCCCCGCCCCCTCACGAGACGAGTACCTGCATGCCTGTGCGCTCCGACCTCCGGAACGTCGCCATCGTCGCCCACGTCGACCACGGCAAGACCACGCTCGTCGACGCCATGCTCTGGCAGGCAGGGGCGTTCGGCGCGCACGCCCACGTCGACGAGCGCGCCATGGACTCCGGTGACCTCGAGCGTGAGAAGGGCATCACGATCCTGGCCAAGAACACCGCGGTCCGGTACCGCGGTCCCGCGGCGGCGGCGGTCGGCGAGCCCGACGGGGTGACGATCAACGTCATCGACACCCCGGGGCACGCCGACTTCGGCGGCGAGGTCGAGCGCGGCCTGTCCATGGTCGACGGCGTCCTCCTGCTCGTGGACGCGAGCGAGGGCCCGCTGCCGCAGACCCGGTTCGTGCTGCGCAAGGCGCTGGCGGCCAAGCTGCCCGTCGTCCTCGTCGTCAACAAGGTGGACCGGCCCGACTCCCGGATCGAGGAGGTCGTCCACGAGGCGACCGACCTGCTCCTGGGCCTGGCCAGCGACCTGCACGAGGACGTCCCGGACCTCGACCTCGACGCCATCCTCGACGTCCCCGTCATCTACGCCGCCGCGAAGGCCGGCCGCGCCTCGCTGACGCAGCCCGCGGACGGCTCGCTGCCCGACTCGCCCGACCTCGAGCCCCTCTTCGCGACGATCCTGCAGAAGATCCCGGCGCCCACCTACGACGAGGGTGCGCCGCTGCAGGCCCACGTGACCAACCTCGACGCGTCCCCCTTCCTCGGCCGACTGGCGCTGCTGCGCGTCTTCAACGGGACGATCCGCAAGGGTCAGACGGTCGCCTGGGCGCGCGCGGACGGCACCCTGCAGCCGGTCCGCATCACCGAGCTGCTGGAGACGAAGGCGCTGGAGCGCGTGCCCACCCAGGAGGCCGGCCCGGGGGACATCGTCGCCGTCGCCGGCATCGCGGACATCACCATCGGCGAGACCCTGACCGATGTCGAGGACCCGCGCCCGCTGCCGCTCATCACCGTGGACGACCCGGCGATCTCCATGACGATCGGGATCAACACCTCCCCGCTGGCGGGCAAGGGCGGCAAGGGGCACAAGGTCACGGCGCGGCAGGTCAAGGACCGGCTCGACGCCGAGCTCGTCGGCAACGTCTCCCTGCGCGTCCTGCCCACCGAGCGCCCCGACGCCTGGGAGGTGCAGGGCCGCGGTGAGCTGGCGCTGGCGATCCTCGTCGAGCAGATGCGTCGTGAGGGCTTCGAGCTGACCGTGGGCAAGCCGCAGGTCGTCACGAGGGTCGTGGACGGCAAGGTCCACGAGCCCATGGAGCACATGACGATCGACGTGCCGGAGGAGTACCTCGGGTCGGTCACCCAGCTCCTCGCGCAGCGCAAGGGGCGCATGGAGACGATGAGCAACCACGGCACCGGCTGGGTGCGGATGGAGTTCATGGTGCCGGCGCGCGGGCTGATCGGCTTCCGGACCCAGTTCCTCACCGAGACCCGCGGCACGGGCATCGCCTCGTCGATCTCGCACGGCTACGAGCCGTGGGCCGGGTCGATCGAGACGCGCACCACCGGCTCCCTCGTCGCCGACCGCGCGGGCAAGGTGACCCCCTTCGCGATGATCAACCTGCAGGAGCGCGGGTCGTTCTTCGTCGAGCCGACCCAGGAGGTCTACGAGGGCCAGGTCGTCGGCGAGAACTCGCGCAACGAGGACATGGATGTCAACATCACCAAGGAGAAGAAGCTCACGAACATGCGGTCCTCCACGGCCGACACGTTCGAGAACCTCGTGCCTCCGCGGAAGCTGACGCTCGAGGAGTCCCTCGAGTTCGCCCGCGAGGACGAGTGCGTGGAGGTGACCCCGGAGATCGTGCGCATCCGCAAGGTCGTCCTCGACCAGAACGACCGCGCGCGACTGGCCGCCCGCGCCAAGCGCGCCTGACCGACCTGCCGGACGCGGGGCCACCTCGGCCCCGCGGACCGGCCGGGTCCCCG
>JACIXM010000096.1 GCA_014360395.1 Actinotalea sp. | reverse complement strand
CTCGGCCTCCAGCTCGGCCCGGATCCCCGCAAGCTCGATCCGCGCCTCGGCGAGGGCACGAGCGGACCCCGACCCTGTGCCCGCGGCGTCACCGGCCGCCCGGCGCGCCACCGCCACGACGTAGCCCACGACGCACCCGAGCGTCAGACCGACCAGGAGCAGCACCGTCTCGACCATGAGGTCACCGTGCCACCTGCCACCGACACGGGCCGGGACACCGGGCGGCGCCGGCTCACCGGTGGCGGTCGCGGACCAGGCGGACCGCTCGACCGTCGTGCCCGGCGCGCCCGCCCGTAGACTTGCCGCCCGTGGCTCTCACCATCGGCATCGTCGGACTGCCCAACGTCGGCAAGTCCACCCTCTTCAACGCGCTGACCCGCGCGGGCGTCCTCGCGGCGAACTACCCGTTCGCCACGATCGAGCCGAACATCGGGGTGGTCTCCCTCCCGGACCCCCGGCTGGAGACCCTCGCGGAGGTCTTCCACAGCGAGCGGATCGTGCCTGCCACCGTGTCCTTCGTGGACATCGCCGGCATCGTCCGGGGCGCGAGCGAGGGCGAGGGGATGGGCAACCAGTTCCTCGCGAACATCCGCGAGGCGGACGCGATCTGCCAGGTGGTCCGGGCGTTCACCGACGAGGACGTGCACCACGTGGCAGGGAAGGTCGACCCGGCGGACGACCTGGAGACGATCAACACCGAGCTCGTCCTCGCGGACCTGCAGACGGTGGAGAAGCAGCTCCCGCGGCTGGAGAAGGAGGTCCGCGGGAAGAAGACGGACCAGGCCGTGCTCACCGCCGCGCAGAAGGCCTACGAGGTCCTCGCCGAGGGGACGACGGTCTTCGCCGCCCGCGAGCGGCTCGCGAAGGACGGCGTGGACGCCGCGGCGCTCAAGCAGCTCCAGCTGCTCACGTCGAAGCCGTTCATCTACGTGGTCAACACGGACGAGGCCGGCCTCGCGGACGAGGCGATGAAGGCCCGCATGCGCGCGCTGGTGGCGCCGGCCGAGGCGATCTTCCTCGATGCCAAGCTCGAGTCCGAGCTCGTCGAGCTGGACCCCGAGGACGCGGCGGAGATGCTCGCCTCGACGGGCCAGGAGGAGTCCGGCCTGGACCAGCTGGCACGGGTGGGTTTCGAGACGCTCGGCCTCCAGACGTACCTCACGGCGGGGCCCAAGGAGGCCCGCGCCTGGACGATCCGCAAGGGGTGGACCGCCCCACAGGCCGCCGGCGTGATCCACACGGACTTCGAGCGCGGCTTCATCAAGGCGGAGGTGGTCGGCTACGACGACCTCGTCGAGGCCGGGTCGATCGCCGCCGCCCGCGCCGCGGGCAAGGCGCGGATCGAGGGCAAGGACTACGTCATGGCCGACGGTGACGTCGTGGAGTTCCGCTTCAACGTCTGAACCACGGACCGGAGCCGCCTCGCGGGCGAATGATGGAGCCATGGACTTCGACGAGTCGGTTCGCGTCCCGGCCCCGCCGAGCGAGGTCTTCGCCCTGCTCGCGGACGTCCAGGACCGGGCGCTCGGCGCCGGCTCGCCCGTCGTCGCGATGGAGAAGATCCCTGCCGGGCCGACGGCCGTCGGCACCCGGTGGCGCGAGGTGGTCCGCCTCTGGCGCTTCCTGCCCATGACGATGTGGAGCGAGGTGACGGACCTGGCGCTCGACCGGCGCCTCGCGCTGCGCTTCTGGGGCAGCGGCATGGCGGGCACCATCGTCTACACCGTGACCCCGAGCGGCACCGGCTCCGTCCTGCGCCAGGAGGAGTCGATGCACGCCGTCGGTGTCCTGCGGCCGGCCGATGCGGTCCTCGGCAGGATGCTGCGCCGCCGCCTCGTGCGCCGCCTGGACGACATCCGCGAGATGTTCACCGGGAGGGCGTCGTCGTGAGGGCGCGAGGGGCGCGCGACGCGGCAGCGCCTCGCCTCGGTCTGCGGGAGAACGCCGCCCAGTTCACACTCCTCGTCGTCGTCAACGCCCTGGTGGGCGGGATGGTCGGCCAGCAGCAGACCGTGCTGCCCCTGCTGGCGGAGACCGAGTTCGGGCTGACCGGCTACACGGTGATGTTCACCTACGTCGTCGCGTTCGGCGTCACCAAGGCGGCGGCCAACTACGTCGCCGGCACGTGGTCGGACCGGTACGGGCGCAAGCCGGTGCTGGTGGCGGGCTGGCTGGTAGCGATCCCGGTGCCGCTCCTGCTCATCTGGGCGCCGAGCTGGGGCTGGGTCGTGGCCGCCAACGTGCTGCTCGGGATCAACCAGGGGCTCACCTGGTCCACCACCGTCATCATGAAGATCGACCTCGTGGGTCCGCGGCAACGCGGCCTCGCGATGGGCCTCAACGAGGCGGCCGGCTACGGGGCCGTCGCCCTCACCTCGATGACGGCCGGCTACCTCGCCGCGGAGTTCGGGCTCCGCCCCGCCCCGTTCCTCCTCGGCCTGTCCTACACGGCGCTCGCCCTCGGGCTGTCCACGCTCGCGGTCCGCGAGACCCGCGGTCACGCCCACGCGGAGGCCGCGGACCACGTCCGCCGCGCCGACGGCCGGCACGACCACCTGCACGGCGGCCTGACCGACCGCGAGGTCCTCCTGCAGACCAGCCTCCGGGAGCCCGCGCTCTCCTCCGCCAGCCAGGCGGGCCTCGTCAACAACCTCAACTTCGGCCTCTCGTGGGGGCTGTTCCCGTTGCTCTTCGCCGGCGCCGGGCTGGGCGTCGCCCGGATCGGCGTCCTCTTCGCCCTCTACCCGGCGGTCTGGGGCCTCGGGCAGCTGGTGACCGGACCCCTGTCGGACCGCTGGGGCCGCAAGCGCCTCATCACCGCCGGCATGGCGACGCAGGCCGCCGCCCTGGTGGTGATCGCCCTCGCCGACGGCTTCGGTCCGTGGGCGGCGGGGACGATGCTGCTCGGCGCCGGGACCGCGATGGTGTACCCCACGCTGCTCGCGGCGATCGGCGACGTCGCGCACCCCGCGTGGCGAGGTCGCGCCGTCGGCGTCTACCGGGTGTGGCGGGACCTCGGCTACGCCGTCGGGGCGCTCATGGGCGGCGCCGTGGCGGACCTGTGGAGCCTGCGCGCGGCCGTGTGGGTGGCAGCGGCGATCAGCCTGGCGTCCGCGCTGGCCGTTGCCGTGCGCATGTACGAGACGCTGCACCACCCGCCCGCCGACGTCACCTGATCGGGCTGACCGGCCGACGGCGTCGGGAGGGGACCGTACGAGCGCGCCTGCCCTACCCTCCGGACATGGCGCGGTTCACGTTCCACCTCAGCGGGGCGTTCACGATCGACCTGGAGCGGGTCGACCCGGGGCTCAGCGCGGTGCAGACCGTGCCCGACCTCCCGACGTCCGACGAGTACGCGCTGGCGCTCCTGGCCGACACCCGGCAGGCGCTGCACCACCACCTCGGGCTCGCGGCACAGCAGCTCGTCCGGCACCTGCACGAGGTCGAGGGGCTCGAGCTCACCGGTGACGTCCTCATCGAGCTCGTCGACGCCGACGCGTCCGAGGACGGGCCCGTTTGAGGAGACCTCCCGCCGACGCGCGTCGGCGGGACCCACGAGAGGAACGCGGATGAAGCAGGTCGAGATCCACCGGCACGTCGAGGCCCCGGTCGAGCGGGTGTGGGCGATCGCCGCGGACCTCGCCGGCGCGCCGCGGACCCTCACCGGGGTGCAGCGCGTGGAGGTCCTCACCCCCGGCCCCTTCGGCGTCGGCACCCGCTGGCGGGAGACGCGCACGATGTTCGGCCGCGAGGCGACCGAGGAGATGGCGGTCACGGACCTCCGGGCGGGCCGCGCGTACACCGTCGAGGCGACCAGCTCCGGGGCGCGCTACGTCTCGACCTTCACGTTCGAGCCGGCGGGGAGCGCGGAGACGGACGTCACCCTCACCTTCGGGGCGCACGCCACGACCGCCGTGGCCCGCGTCCTGGGGGTGCTGACGGCCCCGATCGCCCGGCGGTCGGTGGCCAAGGCGCTGCGCGGCGACCTGGAGGACCTGGCCCGGGCGGCGGAGACCGGCTGACACCACGTGGACACCCCCGTTCTCGCCAGGTGAACGGATCGGGCGCTCGCGCTGCGGGTCAAGATCAGCGAGCGTAGGGTCGTGCCACTGCACACGAGCGAAGGGGACAGCGATGGAGCTGCCACCGGCCACCGGCGTGGACCTCTCACGCGCCGACGACGCGGCCGATCAGGCCACCGGCTCCGCGCGGGTCGAGCGCCGGCAGGACCTGGTCCGGGTCGTGCTGGCGGGAGAGATCGACATCGAGATGAAGGACGAGCTCTTCGACGCCCTGCAGGAGGCGGCCCGCGACGGGCAGCCCGTCGAGGTCGACTGCGGTGCGGTCACGTTCATCGACTCGACGGGGATCAGCGGCCTCGCCTGGCTCGCCAACCTCACGTCGGAACCGCCGTGCCTCGTCGGGGTGCCGCCGGTCATGTACGAGCTGCTCCAGCTCACGGGCATGGACCACGTCTTCCGGTTCGCCACCTGACGCCCGCAGGCACCTCGACGTCCATCGGCTTGACCCGCGGGTCGCCGGCCCGCGAGGGTCGGGCATCATGACCGTGACCTTCACCCCGCTCGACGTCCGCGGCGCCGACCGTGCCGCCCTCGTCGAGCTCCTGACCACCAACACCTTCCCCTTCCACATGGTGCCCCGCCCCGCGCGTGCGGACGTCGAGCGCGCCATCGACGGCGGCCGCTACGACGACGAGGACCACGCCGCCTCGTGGGTGGAGGTGGAGGACCACGGGCGGGTGGGCGTCGTCGTGCTGGAGGACCTCAGCGACGACGCGCCGCTGTTCGACCTGCGGTTCGCCGAGCGGTGGCGCGGGAAGGGGCTGGCGGCACCGGTCGTCCGCGCCCTGACCGCCCACGTGTTCGAGACCTATCCGGAGGTCGACCGCTTCGAGGGCCAGACCCGCGAGGACAACGTCGCGATGCGGCGCACGTTCCGGCGCTGCGGCTTCGTCAAGGAGGCCCACTACCGGGACGGCTGGCCCGTCGACGGCGGGGCGCCGGTGGCCTCGGTCGCGTACGCCGTCCTCCGCCGGGACTGGGCGTCCGGGACGACGACGCCCGTGCCCTGGGACGACGAGCCCTGAGCCACCGCTCCTGGCCGCTCGGGCCCGCCGCGCCGGCGACGTAGCCTGGTCCCGTGCGGCACCCGCCGGAGGGCATGGTCGACGTCGACCTCGACGGGCCCGGCGGCCCCGAGGGGTCGGCGCGGGACGGCGACCCGGCGCGGCCGGCGGGCGGGTCCGGGGCCGGGCGGCCGCGCGTGGCGGCGCGGGGCCTGGTCGTCGCCCTCCTGGTCGCCGTCCTGCTCGCCGTCACATGGCGGACCGTGGCCGACAACCGTGACGCACGGATGCTGGCCGCCTACGCCGGGGTCCCGGGGATCAGCGCGAGCCTGCGGCAGCCGCTCACGGAGACCTACCGCGCCGCCGCGCGGGCGGTGCTGGTGGTCGCCGGGGACACCGTCCTGGTCCGGGGTGGCGACGGCCTGACCGCCGTGGACGCGCGCAGCGGCGTCGTGCGGTGGACGCGCGGCGTCGAGGGCCCGGGCACGACGGGCCTCGAGCGCTGCGCCGTGGCCGCCGACGGCGCGAACGTCGCCTGCGCCGTGCTGTCGCCCACCGCGCACGTGCTCCACGTCGACCTGGCCGACGGCTCCGTCACGGCGACGACGCCGCTGCCCGTGGGCGTCGTCGACTGGGCGCTCCTCGAGGACGACGTGCTCCTCGCGCGGCGCGACGGCGGGCGCCTGGTGGTGGCGCGGGTCGCCCCGGGGACGACGACCACCGACGCCGGGCGGCCGGGCGTGGTCTGGCGCGCGTCGGCGCCGCTCGGCGACAGGCCCGAGGCCCGACCGCTGCTGCTCGGCTCGCGTGACGGGCTCGTCACGGTGACCGGCGCCGTCGCCGTGGTGGTGCGCGCCGACGACGGGCGACTCCTCGGTGCCTGGACCCCGGCGCGCGGGCACAACCGGGTCGACGTCGCCACGACCCCCGACGGCTTCGGCGTGTGGCCCTCGCCCGCGCGCGGTCGGTGGTTCGACCGGACGGGGACGGCGCGGGGGGAGGTGCCGGGCAGCCCCGTGACCGAGCGCGTCACCGACGGCTCGGCCCCCGAGGTGGTCCTGACCCTGTCGCCGCTGCTGACCGCGGTCGACGTCCGCACGGGGGAGGTGCTCTGGGCGCGGGGCGACGGCGGCTCCCTGCAACCGTCGGCGCTCCCGCTGCGGCTGGACGGCCTCGTCGTCCTCCCCGAGGGGGACCGGCTGCTGGGGATGGACGTGCGGACCGGCCGCCCGCGCTGGTCGGCTCCCGCACCGAGGACGACGCAGACGCTCTTCTCCCGGCCCCTGACCGACGGGCGCCGCCTCGTCCTCACCGACCTGGACGACGCCGGCGCACTCGTCCTGCGGGCTCTGGACCTGGCGAGCGGCAAGGACGTCTGGCGGGTCCCGGCGCCTGCGTCGTCGTTGTGGGTCTACGGGATCGGAGGCCGCGGGGTGATGCAGGGCGGCGGGGACGTCGTCGTCCTCGGGTGAGGCCTCAGAAGCGGAAGGGGATGGGGATGCCGCCGCAGCAGCACACCCCCTGGACGTTCGACTGCTGCAGGAGCGCCGCCGCCTGGTAGCACGCCAGGAAGCGCAGGGCGGTCGGGACGGCGCCGCGCACGACGCCGCGCCGGGCGAGGATGCCGCGCACGGCCGCGGAGCAGGAGGTGCCTCCGTGCGCCACGAGGTGGGCGCACGTGAAGCCCTTGCGGGGCGAGAGGTGGCGCTGGTAGCCGCGGATGAGGGCGTCGGCGGTGCGGGCTGCGGCGGGCATGCGGCTCACGGTAGGTCGCACGCCCGCCGAGCGCGCGTCGGTGAGCACCTGCTCAGGGACTGCGGCGCGGCGCGGGGTCGTCCGGGACGTCGGGCGGGACCCGGTTCGGGCCGGCCTCGGCCGGCCGCTCCCGGTCCTGGGGGTGCAGGCGCACGGCGACGAGAGCGACGTCGTCGTCGCGGTGGCGGGGCAGGAGCTGGTCCAGGAGGGCGTCGCAGAGCTCCTCCAGCGGCAGGTCGCCCAGGACGGCGAAGGCGTCGGCGAGCTCCTCGAGACGCCGTGCGAGGTCCTCGCCGCGCCGCTCGACGAGGCCGTCGGTGTGCAGCAGGAGGGTCGAACCGCGCTCCACCGTGATCACCGACTCGTGCCGCGGAGCGTCGGCGTTGACGCCGAGCAGGAGGTCCGAGCGCTCGCGGCGGTGCACGTCGACCGTCCCCGCCGGCGTGAGCACCAGCGGTGGCAGGTGCCCGGCACTCGACCAGCGGACGCGCGCCAACCCCTCCGCACGCTCCTCGGGCTCCTGCTCGATCTTCGCGACGAGCGCCGTCGCCACCGTGGGCGTCTGCAGCGTCCGCATCGCCTGGTCGACCTGACGCAGGAGCTCCGCGGGGCCGGCGCCGGTCGCGACGCCGATGCCCCGAAGGAGGGACCGGAGCTGTCCCATCGAGGCGGCGGCCGTCATGTCGTGCCCGACGACGTCGCCGATGACGACGACGGTCGACCCGTCGCGCTGCAGGAAGGCGTCGTACCAGTCGCCGCCGATCTGGGCCGCCTCCGCCGCCGGCTCGTACCGCACGGCCACCTGGACGTGGTCCGGCTCCGGGGGGGCGGTGAGCATCGACCGCTGCAAGGCCTCCGAGAGGAGCCGCTGCTGGCGGTACAGGCGGGCGTTGTCCAGCGCCAGCCCCGCGCGTCCGGCCACCTCCCAGGCGGTGGTGAGGTCCTCCGCCGTGAAGGGCTCCTGGCCGGCGGCGCGGAAGAGGCTCAGGATGCCGACGATCCGCCCGCGGGCGCGCAGCGGCAGGAGCACCGCGTGCTGCGGCCGCAGTCGTCGCAGCATCTCCTTGGCCTCGCCGGGGGCGAGGAGGGCGTCGATCTGCTCCCACGCGGGCTCCGGCACCGGCTGCGCGCGGCGCGTGGCGACGACGCGGTCCACGAAGGAGTTCGGACCCAGCGCGTGCAGGCGGTGCGTCGTGTAGCTCTCGACCGCGTCACGCAGCGTGGGGTCGACGTGCCACCAGCCGACGTCCTTGAGGTGGCGTCGGTCGACGGCCTCCTCCTCGTCGTCGGTGATCGTGACGATGCACCAGTCGGCCAGTGCGGGGACGGCCAGCTGGGCGAGGCGACCGACCGCCTCCTCCGCGTCGAGGGTCTCCACGAGCGCCGCCGTCACGTCGGCGACGAGCTGGGCCCGCCGGGCGGCGCGGGCGAGCTCCTCCTCCTGGCGGTGCCGGTCGGTGACGTCCACGAAGTAGACGGACAGCCCGTCGGGCCCCGGCCAGGCCCGGACCTCGAACCAGCCGTCGAGGGGCGCCGGGTAGTAGGCCTCGAAGGCGACGGGGCGGCCGGTCGCGACGGCGTCGCGGTACTCCGTCTCGAACCGCGACGTCACCGCGGCCGGGAAGAGGTCCCAGACGGAGCCGCCGACCAGCTCCGCGCGGGTCGCCCCCAGCAGCTTCTCCGCCTCGGCGTTGACGTAGGTGAAGTGCCAGTCGTCGTCGAGGGAGAAGAACGCCGACGGCATGCTCTCCAGGACGCGGACGACGCGGGCATCCGCCTCGACGTGCGCCGTCGTGTCGAAGGCGGCGCCGAGCACGCGGGCGGGGGAGCCGTCCGGCCCGGGGATCGCGCGGCCGCGGGCCGTGACCCAGCGCACGACGTCGCCCGGCAGCACGATGCGGTACTCCATGCCCCAGGCACCGCAGGAGGCGATGGCCTTGTCCAGCGCCTCCCGGACGCGGATCCGGTCGGCGGGGTGCACCCGGGCGTCGAACGCGGCGAAGGTGCCGTCGAACGTCTCCGGCGTGTACCCGAAGAGCGTCAGGAGGTGCTCGTCCCAGGTCAGGCGCCCCGTGGCGAGGTCCCAGTCGTAGAAGCCGATGCCGGCGGCCTCCATCGCGAGACGTTCGAGGAGGCGGAGTGCGTCCTGCACGCGACCTCCTCGTCGTCGTCGCGGGGGCGGCTCGAGCCGCCGGTCGCCGTGCTCGGAACGCTATCGCGACGGCGGCTCGCCCGGCACCTCCCCGTGCCCGGTCGCTCGGTCTCACGTCTCAACACGGAACGGTTCGATGTGCTAGCGGCGGGCGGATCGGCCGTCAGCAACGATTTCCGTCGCGGATGCAGGCTACAGCCACGAATATCGCCGTCAGAAACGTCCGACGTGCGGTCCGCTGCGACCGCGGGCCGCCCCGGCCGTCTCGGATCGCGAGAACTACCGGCCAGTATCGAACTGGTAACGATCCGGTTCCTGGCTGATGACGTGTTCCGGTTGCCCGAAGCGGCGGGGGTAGGCTCCCGGCCATCCATTGGTGGATGTCCTGCGGGACGCGCCCGTGGTGGTCCGTACCCGGGCTGCTGCGGACCGGATCTGGGGGTCTCCGCCGCATCCTTGTCAGGAGGAACATTGAGGATCTCACGCAAGGCCGCGTTCACCGCGGTCGTTGCCTCGAGCGCGCTGGTGCTGTCCGCGTGCGCCGACACCGGCAACGGTGATGGGGGCAACAACGACGACGGCGGCATCACCACCGACGACGACAACGCCGGCATCAACACGGACACCGCGGTCAACATCGCGTGGAACCAGCCGTTCTACGCGTACAACGCGAACAGCCAGACGGGTAACGCGACCGCGAACGCGATCATCCTGTACCTGATGAACTCGGGCTTCAACTACTACAACGAGGACCTCGAGCTCACCCCGGACGAGTCGTTCGGGTCGTACGAGATCACGAACGAGGACCCGCTCACGGTCACCTACACCTTCGCGGACACGGCGCAGTGGTCCGACGGTGTCGCGGTCAGCCCGGCCGACATGCTCCTGGAGTGGGCCGCGCAGAACGGCAAGTTCAACAACGTCGAGCCGGAGCTCGACGAGGAGACGGGCGAGGTCCTGAACCAGGACGAGCTCGACGCCGGCGTCTACTTCGACGGCGTGTCGGCCTGCACGGCGCTCATCGAGGAGACGCCGACGATCGACGGCAACTCCATCTCCTTCGAGTACTCGGTGCCCTTCGCCGACTGGGAGACCTGCATCACCGCCCCCGCGGTCCCGGCGCACGTCGTGGCCAAGCGGGCCCTCGACATCGAGGACCCGGCGGAGGCCACCCAGGCGCTCGTCGACGCGATCGTCGAGGAGGACTTCGCGGCGCTGAGCCCGATCGCCGCCGTGTGGAGCAACGACTTCAACTACACGTCGCTGCCGGACGAGGAGGAGCTCTACCTCTCCAACGGCGCCTACCTCATGACCGAGTTCGTCGAGAACCAGTACATGACCCTCACGGCCAACGAGAACTACCAGGGTGACAAGCCGGCCTCCATCGAGACCGTCACCATCCGCTGGAACGGCGACCCGATGGGCCAGGTCCAGGCGCTGCAGAACGGTGAGGTCGACCTCATCAGCCCGCAGTCCACGGCCGACGTGCTCGCGGCGCTCGAGGGCATCGACGGCATCGAGGTCGAGGCCAGCGACGAGGGCACCTACGAGCACATCGACCTGCAGTTCGCCAACGGCGGCCCGTTCGACCCGGCCACCTACGGCGGCGACGAGGAGACCGCCAAGGCCGTGCGCCAGGCGTTCCTCAAGACGATCCCGCGCGAGCAGATCGTCGAGCAGCTCATCCGCCCGCTGAACCCGAACGCCGAGGTCCGCAACTCCTTCACGACCGTGCCGGGCTCGCCCGCGTACGACCAGATCGTGGAGGCCAACGGCATGGCCACCGAGTACGCCGAGGTCGACGTCGAGGGCGCCG
Source organism: Actinotalea sp. (assembly GCA_014360395.1). Classification (GTDB taxonomy): domain Bacteria; phylum Actinomycetota; class Actinomycetes; order Actinomycetales; family Cellulomonadaceae; genus Actinotalea. Next base: position 689 of record JACIXM010000096.1, on the reverse strand, counting down.
CGGCGCTCCTCGAGGAGGCCGGTGTCGACACGCCGGTCACGGTCCGTCTGCTCTTCGCGCCGGACAACGTCCGTCGCCAGAACCAGTACGAGCTGATCCGCCAGTCGGCGGAGCAGGCCGGCTTCGACGTCGTGCCGTACCAGGTCCAGACCGACTGGGGCACGGACCTGTCCAACGCGACGTCGTTCTACGACGCGGCGCTCTTCGGCTGGCAGTCCACCTCGACGGCCGTGACGGAGTCGAAGGCGAACTACATCACCGGTGGCGGCAACAACTTCTACGGGTACTCCAACCCGCAGGTGGACGAGCTGTTCGCGCAGCTCGACGTCGAGACCGACGCCGACGAGCAGGCCCGCATCCTGGCCGAGGTCGAGGCGCTGATGATGGAGGACGCGTTCGGCGTCACCATCTTCCAGTTCCCCGGCGTCACCGCCTGGAACCCGGAGAACATCACCGGCATCTCCAAGATCGCGATCTCGCCGACCATCTTCCAGGGCTTCTGGAACTGGCAGCCGGGCTCCGCGGCCACCGCGGAGTGATCCACCCGACGGCACCCGTGCCGTCATGACCCGCCGGGCGACCGGTGGCTGAGACCTCCGTCTCGGCCACCGGGCCGCCTGGGCCGGGTCGCCATACGCACCGAGGGCGCTGGGACGCCGTTCCCAGCGCCCTCGGTCGTGCGGGGCGTA
>JACIXM010000095.1 GCA_014360395.1 Actinotalea sp. | reverse complement strand
CACAGCACCTGCCCGAGGACGCCGACGGCGAGCAGCGCCCCCACCGCGACCCGCCGTCCGGCCCGCCCGCGGACACCCAGGGCGGCCGCCGACGCGGCGGCCGCCGCCGGGAACGCGAGCAGCGAGAAGCGCACGAGGCTGGTCCCCGGCTCGAGCACGACGACGAGGTAGGCCACGTACGCCGCGACCCAGGCCCACGCCTCCACGCCCAGCGCCCGCAGGCGTGGCCACGCCAGGAGGGCGACGAGCCCGAGGGCGACGGCGAGGAGCAGGAGCGGCGCGGCGTCACCGACGAGGAAGCGGGCGACGTCCCACCACGCCACCAGCGGCGCGACCTCGCCGCGTCCTCGCCAGGCGCCCTGGGTCAGGGCGTAGGCCTCGGGCACGCCGGTGGCCACCCCGACGAGGACCGGCCAGAGGAACCCGGCGGCGAGCGCCGTCAGGGCGGTCAGCCCGAGGAGCACGCGCTCGGCGGACGTCGGGGCCGGCCCGCGACGGACGCGGACCAGCGCGTGGGCCAGGACGACGAGCACCATCGGCAGCGCCACGGCCCGCGTGAGCCCGAGGAGCGGCAGGAGGAGCAGCACCAGCCCGTAGCGGTGCCGGAGCAGGCCCAGCAGGATGCCGGCGACGAGCAGGAGGGCGAGGGACTCGGTGTAGGCGGCCTGGAGCACGGGCGACGCCGGGTGCGTCGCCAGCACCGCCACCGTGACCAGCGGCAGCCACGCCCACCGGTCCGGCACGCCGGCCGGGCTCCGCCCGTACCGGAGGTGCAGGACCGCCGCGACCAGCCGGTGCACGACGAGCAGGGCCAGGACACCGAGCACGGTGGCCGACGTCGGCGCCGCCACCGACCACGGCAGCCCGAGCGCGAGCAGCGGTCGCACCAGCAGGGGGAAGAGCGGGAAGAACGCCCAGGCGTTCTGCAGGACGTCCCCGTCGGGGTCCCGTGGGAGCGCCGCGGGGTAGCCCGCCTCCGCGATCTCCCGGTACCAGGAGGCGTCCCAGAACAGGCCCACGTACTCGGGGTACGACGGCGCCGCGCCCGCCCAGGGCGTCGCGGCCTGGTACCGGGCGACGGTGAGCAGGACCACGGCGGACACGCCGCGCGCGAGCACGGCCACGGCGAGGACCTGGAGCCACCACGGCCAGGTGGCGGGCCACGGGCGTCGCGGCCCCGACACGTCGGGCGCGCACGCGGCGCCGGCGCGCGGGCACGCGCCGTCCGCGCCCTCACCCTGCTCCGCCACGCCTCGTCCCCCGCACCCGGCGCCGTCAGACGAGACCGCGGGTGGCGCGGGCGGGGGGCCGCTCGCCCCGGAGCACCCCGACCATCTCCAGCGTGCGCCGGGTCGCCCGCACGTCGTGGGCGCGGAACACCGTCGCGCCCTGCCACGCGGCCACGACGGTCGCCGCGAGCGTGCCCTCGAGCCGGTCGTCGACCGGCAGGTCGAGCGACTCGCCCACGAAGTCCTTGCGGCTGAGCGCCATGAGGACGGGATGGCCGAGCTCGACGAGCCGCCGGGTCCGGCGGGTCAGGTGGACCGAGTGCCAGGTCGTCTTGCCGAAGTCGTGCGTCGGGTCCACGAGCACGGACCGCGGGTCCACCCCCGCGGCCACGGCGCGCCGGGCCGCGGCGGCGAGCGTCGTCAGGACGTCGAGCAGGACCCCGTCCAGCGGGTCGGCGCCCGGCGCGTCCGGGTCCTGCGGCCGGGGTGCGTCCGGCAGCGGGTAGCGCGGGCGCCACGGGTCCGTCCGCGGCGGCAGCCCTCCGGTGTGCGAGCAGACGATGCCGACCCCGTGCCGGGCCGCCACGTCGACGAGGCGCGGGTCGTGGCCCGCCCACGTGTCGTTGATGAGGTCGGCACCGGCCTCGACGACGGCCTCCGCGACCTCCGCGCGCCACGTGTCCACGCTGATCGGCAGGTCGGGGAAGGCCACCCGCACCCGGCGCACCAGGGGCAGCACGCGGTCGACCTCCTCCTCGACCGTGACCACCGGCCCCCGCCCGGCGCGGACGCCGCCGATGTCGACCAAGTCGGCGCCGTCGTCGACCGCGCGCGCCACGGCCGCCAGGGCGACGTCGTCGTCGGCGGCGCGGGCTGCCGCGTAGAACGAGTCGGGTGTCCGGTTGACCACCGCCATGACGGCGCCGCGGTCGGGGGCCAGCACGCGGCCGCGCAGGACGAGCGGGACGCCCGGCGGCGGCACGTCGGCGCGCACGACCGACGCGGCGTCGCCGACCGGCACCGTGGCGTCGTCGGCGGTCTGGGGCTCGCTCACGCGGCCATCATCGACCATGGGGGCCGGCGCGCAGCGACCACCGCGCTGGTCGCCTCAGCGGACGCTCATCCGGACCACCGGCGCGCCGGCGCCCCGGAGCGGTCAGCGGCCCCGCGCGGCCCGGGAGGCCCGCTCGGCGGCCTTCTCCGCCTCGGCGTTGGCGCGGACCGCCGCCTCCTCCTCGGCCAGGAGCTGCTCGCCGCGCTCCTGCACGCGGGCGACGGCCTCCTCCGCCGTCTCGACGATCTCCAGCAGCTCCAGGTCGACGGCGTCGATGGCGCCGCGACCGAGGACCTCGCCGGAGAGCCAGTCCACGAGGCCCTGCCAGTACGAGCGACCCACGAGCACGATGGGGAACCCGGTCACCTTGTGCGTCTGGACGAGGGTGAGCGACTCGAAGAGCTCGTCGAACGTGCCGAAGCCGCCCGGCAGGACGATGAAGCCTTGGGAGTACTTGACGAAGCAGGTCTTGCGTGCGAAGAAGTAGCGGAAGTTGATGCCGAGGTCGACCCAGTCGTTCATCCCCTGCTCGAACGGCAGCTCGATGCCGAGCCCCACCGACAGGCCGCCGCCCTCGCAGGCACCGCGGTTCGCAGCCTCCATGATCCCGGGCCCGCCACCGGTGATGACGGCGTAGCCGGCCTCGGCCAGACCGCGTCCGACGGCGCGTCCGGTCGCGTAGTCCGGTGCGTCCGGCTTGGTACGGGCGGAGCCGAAGACGCTGACCGCGGGCCCCACCTCGGCGAGCGCACCGAACCCCTCGACGAACTCGCTGGTGATGCGCATGACGCGCCACGGGTCCATGTGCAGCCAGTCGGCACCGTCGCCCTGGGCGAGCAGGCGCTGGTCGCTCGTGGAGCGCGGGATCTGACCGCGGCGCAGGAGCACGGGGCCCCGGCGGTAGCCGTGCCCGTTCGACCCGTTGCCGCGGCCGTTGCCGCCGGCGGGTACGGAGGTGCCGTTGTCGTTCATGGCACGAGCCTACGAGCCGCCCGTCCCCCCGGCACGGCCGGACACCGCGTCGCGGGGTGAACGCTCGGCGAACCTCTCAGGCGTCGGGCTCCTCGAGCCAGGTGCGCAGGGCGGCCAGGCACGTCGTGAGGTCCGCCACGGGGCACCGCTCGTCGTCCGCGTGCGCCAGGGAGGGGTCGCCCGGGCCGAAGTTGACCGCCGGCACGCCCAGCTCGGCGAAGCGCGCCACGTCCGTCCAACCCACCTTCGCGGCCGGCGGACGCCCCGTCAGGTGCTGCACCGTCGCGGCGAAGGCTGCCGCCGCCGGGTGGTCCAGGCCCGGCCGGGCGCCCGGGGCGACGTCGGTGACCTCGACCTGCACGCCCGGGATGCCGAGGGCCTCGACCAGCGCGCGCACGTGCGCCTCCGCCTCCTGCGGCGAGCGCTCGGGCGCGAACCGGTAGTTGACGGTGACCACGCAGCGGTCCGGGACGACGTTGGTCGCGACCCCGCCGCTGATGAGCACGGCCCCGAGCGACTCGCGGTACGTCAGGCCCTCCACCTCGACCTCGCGCGGCGTGTACGCCGCCAGCGCCGCCAGGAGGGGGGCGGCCGCGTGCACGGCGTTGACCCCCCGCCACGCCCGGGCGGAGTGGGCGGCGCGCCCCGGGATGGTCACCTCCACGCGCAGGGTGCCGTTGCAGCCGCCCTCGATCGCGCCGGAGGTCGGCTCGCAGAGCACCGCCATGTCCGCACGCAGCCAGTCCGGGTGCCGGCGGACCAGGCGGCCGAGGCCGTTGAGCTCGGAGGCGACCTCCTCGTGGTCGTAGAAGACCCAGGTGACGTCGCGCACCGGTGCCGTGACGGCCGCGGCGGCCGCGAGCTGCACCGCCACCCCGCCCTTCATGTCGACCGTGCCGCGGCCCCACAGCTCGGCGCTCGGCCCCTCCCCGACCACCCACGTCGGCAGGTTGTCCGCGACGGGCACCGTGTCGAGGTGGCCGGCGACGACGACGCGCTCGGGCCGGCCCAGGTCGGTCCGAGCCATCACCGCGTCCCCGTCGCGCAGCACCTCCAGGTGGGGCAGGCTCCGCAGCGCCGCCTCGACGAGGTCGGCGAGCCGGGTCTCCTCGCCGCTCACGGAGGGCACGTCGCACAGCGCCCGGGTCAGGTCCAGCACGTCGGCGGACAGGTCCAGGGCGGGCGTCGTCGGCGGCGGCGGGGCGTTCACACGGTGACCCTACCCACGGCCTGCGGACGGGCTCGCCTAGGGTTGGTCATCATGACCGCGCGCACTGCCTGGGGCCACGGCCTGGCCACGACCACCCTGTCCGAGAACCGGCCCGACGACCAGGGCCCCGACGGCGGGCAGGTGCTCGACGTCTGGTACCCGGCCCCGGCGCTCGGGGAGCCGGACGGCGGTGCACCCCCCGCGGAGCTCGCCGCGGCCGCGCGCACGGACGAGGCCCGCGGCGTGCGCACCGTGGTCGTGACCACCCGGATCGACCTCGACGCGCCGCCGGCCGACACCGCCGACGCCTACCTGCGGCTGCACCTGCTGTCCCACCGCCTCGTCCGTCCGCACGGCCTGGCGCTCGACGGCGTCTTCGGGGTGCTGCCCAACGTGGTGTGGACGGACCGCGGACCGTGCGCGGTCGAGGGCTTCGAGGCCACCCGCCTGCGGCTGCGCGCCGCGCACGGCGTCGCGCCGACCGTGCTGGGCGTGGACAAGTTCCCGCGGATGGTCGACTACGTCGTCCCCTCCGGCGTCCGGATCGCCGACGCCGACCGGGTGCGGCTCGGTGCGCACCTGGCGCCCGGCACCACCGTCATGCACGAGGGCTTCGTGAACTTCAACGCCGGCACGCTCGGCACGTCGATGGTCGAGGGCCGGATCTCGGCGGGCGTCGTCGTCGGTGACGGCAGCGACATCGGCGGCGGCGCCTCGATCATGGGCACGCTCTCGGGTGGCGGGAAGGTCGTCATCTCCGTCGGCCGACGCTCCCTGCTCGGGGCGAACGCCGGCCTGGGCATCCCCCTCGGCGACGACTGCGTGGTGGAGGCGGGCCTGTACCTCACGGCGGGCACGAAGGTCACCGTGGCCGGCGCGACCGACGACGACGGCGCCCCGCGCGTGGTCGCCGCCCGGGAGCTCGCGGGGCAGGACGGGCTGCTGTTCCGGCGCAACTCGGTCACCGGGGCGGTCGAGGTGCACGCCCGCCGCGGCGAGGGCATCGAGCTCAACGCGGCGCTGCACGCGAACTGACCGGCGCGGACCCGACGACGTGACCTCCCGTGGCACCCCGGCCGGGCGGGGCCGCAGCGCCGGGCGCCGGCTCGGCCGCGCCGTCGGCGGCACCGTCCTGCTGGCCCTCGCGGTGGGTGGCGCGGGCCTGGGGATCGCCGCGGTGCTGGACCGGGTCGACCTCGCCGCTGCTCCGCCGGTGCGCTGCGCGGCGGAGCAGGACGGCACGCGCTGGTACCTCGCCACCGACCAGGCCGAGACCGCTGCGCTGCTCACGGCGACCACGGTCCACCGCGGCATGCCGGCCCGGGCGGCCACGATCGCGCTGGCCACCGGTCTGCAGGAGTCCAAGCTGCGGAACATCGACTACGGCGACCGGGACTCCGTGGGCATCTTCCAGCAGCGGCCGTCGCAGGGGTGGGGGTCCGTCGAGGAGATCATGGACCCCGTCTACTCGACCAACGCGTTCCTCGACGCCCTCGACCGGGTCGACGGCTACCAGGAGATGGAGGTGACCGTCGCCGCGCAGACGGTGCAGCGCTCGGCGTTCCCCGACGCGTACGCCCAGCACGAGGCGCGCTCGCGGGCCTGGGCGTCCGGCCTGACCGGCTGGAGCGCGGCCACGGTGACGTGCGACCTGCGCGAGCCGGACGGCGCCGGGGACCCCGCCGGCGTCGTCGCCCGCGCGGAGCGGGACTTCGCCGGCGCCGTCCGCGCGACGGTCGCGGCGAGCGGCGTCGTCGTCCTCGACGGTTCCGCCCTGCCCGGCGACGACGCGGGCCGCACGGGCTGGGCGCTCGCGCACTGGGCGGTCGCGGTGGCCGCGCAGCACCACGTCGTCGAGGTCGTCCACGACGACCTGCGCTGGGACCGCGCCGCGGGCGTGTGGGCACCCGCCCCGGAGCCCGGTGCCGCGGGTGAGGTGCGGGTCCGCGTCGCCGGTCCGCGGTGAGCAGGTCGAGCGCGCCGCGCCCGGCTCAGCGGGCTGGGCCGGGTCGGGCTCGGCGGGCCGGGCTCAGCGCTCCTCGACCGGCGCGACGTCGCGCGTGGTCGGACCGGTGTAGACCTGGCGCGGCCGGCCGATCTTCGTGGTCGGGTCGTTCATCATCTCGCGCCACTGCGCGATCCAGCCCGGCATGCGCCCTACCGCGAAGAGCGGGGTGAACATGCGGGTGGGGAAGCCCATCGCCTTGTAGATCAGGCCGGTGTAGAAGTCCACGTTCGGGTAGAGCTTGCGCTCGATGAAGTAGTCGTCGTTGAGCGCGATCTCCTCCAGGCCCATCGCGATGTCGAGCATCTCGTCGCGCTTGCCGAGGGCCGAGAGCACCTCGTCGGCAGCCTTCTTCACGATGGCCGCACGCGGGTCGTAGTTCTTGTAGACCCGGTGGCCGAAGCCCATGAGCCGGACGCCCTGCTCCTTGTTCTTGACGCGGCGCATGAACTCCGTCGCGTCCCCGCCCGACTGCTGGATCTGGGTGAGCATCTGCAGGACCGCCTCGTTGGCGCCGCCGTGCAGGGGGCCGCTCAGGGCGTTCACGCCGGCGGAGACGGACGCGTAGAGGTTCGCGTGGCTCGAGCCGACGATGCGCACCGTCGAGGTGGAGCAGTTCTGCTCGTGGTCCGCGTGGAGGATGAGGAGCAGGTCGAGCGCCTTGACCATCGTCTCGTCCGGCTCCCAGACGGTCCCGTTGGGCTGGAACGCCATCCGCAGGAAGTCGGCGACGTAGCCGCGCCCGCGGTCCGGACCGATCATCTCCTGGCCCAGGGCCCGCCGGTGGGCGTACGCCGCGATGGTCGGGACCTTGGCCAGGAGCAGGACGGTGGCCAGCTCGACGGTGGCCGGGTCGAACGGGTCGACGCTCTCGGGGTAGTAGCCCGGCAGGGCGGACACGGCGCTGGACAGGACCGCCATGGGGTGGGCGTTCTCGGGGAACGCACCGATGAGGGCCTTGAAGTTGTCGTGCAGGTGCGTGTGCCGCTCGACCCGCTCCGTGAACGACGACAGCTCGTCCGCGGTCGGCAGCTCCCCGTGCGTGAGCAGGTACGCGACCTCGAGGAACGACGACTTCTCCGCGAGCTGCTCGATGGGATACCCGCGGTACAGGAGCACACCCTCGTCGCCGTCGATGTAGGTGATCTCCGACTCGCAGGACGCGGTGTTCATGAAGCCGGGGTCGACCGTGACGAGGCCGGTCTCCTTGAGCAGGGCCGAGACGACGACGCCGTCGTTGCCCATGCTCGCGGCGCGGACCGGCAGCTCGAGCGCGCGGTCACCGACACGGAGCTCCACCGGGGTGGTCGCAGTCTGGGTCATGCTTCCTCCTTGCAGCAGACCCAGCGCGAGGTGTCGGCGGGTCCGGACGTGCGGTCGGGCGTCGTCGGCCAGACCGTAAGAGTACGGTCGCTGCCACGGGTTGCGGAAACCCAACGTGGGTTCAAGGTCCTTCCGCCTGCGTGATCCCCGTCACACCAGGGTCGGTCAAGGCTTGTCCAAGGCGGCGGCCGGGGCGTCACCGGCGGGTCAAATGCCCTTGTCATCCCGGCCAGTCATGGGACGACGACGGTCACGCGCCCTCGAGCCGGGCCGCGGCCCGCGCGACGTCGTCGTCGGAGGCGGTCAGCGCGACGCGGACGTGCCGCGCCGCCGCGGGGCCGTAGAACGCGCCCGGTGCGACGAGGATCCCGAGCTCCGCGAGGTCGGCCACCGTCGCCCACCCGTCCTGACCGGCTCCGGCGGCGCGGGCCCACAGGTACAGCCCCGCGGGCGAGGCGTCGACCTCGAGCCCGGCGGCCGCCAGGCCGCGCAGGAGCACGGCGCGGCGCCGCCGGTAGCGCTCGCGCTGGGCGTCGACATGTGCGTCGTCCGCCAGGGCGGCTGCCATGGCGGCCTGGACGGGGGCCGGCACGATCATCCCGGCGTGCTTGCGCACCGCCAGGAGCCGCTGCACCAGGGCCGGGTCCCCGGCCACGAACGCCGCACGGTACCCGGCGAGGTTGGACTGCTTGGACAGGGAGTGCACCGCCAGGAGCCCGGTCGGGTCCCCGCCGCTGACCTGGGGGTCGAGCACGCTCGGCACCCCCTGGCTCTTCCACGGCTCGTCCCACGCCAGGAGCGCGTAGCACTCGTCGCTCGCGACCACCGCGCCGAGCCGCCGCGCCGCCTCGACCACGCGGCGCAGCGCCGGCACGCCGAGCACACCGCCCGTGGGGTTCGACGGGGAGTTGACCCAGACGAGCCGGACGTCGGACCGGCCCTCCCAGGCCGCGACGTCGTCGGCGGGGAGGGGCTCCGCCCCGGCCAGCCGGGCGCCGACGTCGTACGTGGGGTACGCCTGCTCCGGGTGCACGACGACGTCGCCCTCCCCCAGCCCGAGCAGGGCAGGGAGCCAGGCGACGAGCTCCTTGGAGCCCACCGTGGGCAGCACCGCCTGGGGGTCGAGCCCCGGCACGCCCCGCCGGCGGGCGAACCAGTCGACGACCGCCTGGCGCAGCGCCGGCGTCCCGTGCGTCGTCGGGTAGCCGGGGGCGTCGGACGCGGCGGCGAGCGCGTCCCGGACGAGGGCGGGCGTCGGGTCGACCGGGGTACCGACCGAGAGGTCGACGATCCCGTCCGGGTGCCGCCGCGCGCGCTCCTGGTAGGGGACGAGCGTGTCCCAGGGGAAGTCCGGCAGCGCGCCGGTCAGCAGGCCCACGTCACCGCCTCCGCAGCGGTCGCGCCGGTCGCGTGCGGCTCACGCGCCGTTCTGCGGCGGCAGCGCCGCGATGATCGGGTGGTCGCGGTCGATCTCGCCGAGCTTCGCCGCCCCGCCCGGGGAGCCGAGCACGTCGAAGAACTCGACGTTCGCCTTGTAGTACTCGCTCCACTGCTCCGGGACGTCGTCCTCGTAGTAGATCGCCTCCACGGGGCAGACCGGCTCGCACGCGCCGCAGTCGACGCACTCGTCGGGGTGGATGTAGAGCGAGCGCTTGCCCTCGTAGATGCAGTCGACAGGGCACTCCTCGATGCAGGCCTTGTCCTTGACGTCGACACAGGGCTGGGCGATCACGTAGGTCACGGGTGAGGATCCCTTCGACTGGCGTCGGGCGGGCTGACCTGCCCGGGGCGCTGGCGTGCGCACGCCTAGTATCCCTCAGGTGAACCAGGAGTCGGCACCCGGGCCGTGGACCGCGTGGCCGGTCGGTGTCCGCGTCGTCGTGCGGCGCCGCCTCGCCGAGGGCGGCTTCTCCGACGTCCTCGGTGACCTGCTCGCCACGGGCCCGGAGGGCGTCCGCGTGCGCACGCGCCGCGGCGAGGTCGCCGTGCCGGCCGCCGACATCGTGCTCGGCAAGACCGTGCCCCCGCCGCCCGCGCCCCGGACCCGCCGCCGAGCCTGACCCGTTCGGGTCAGTCGCCGGACTCCTCACCCTGCGGCGGCGGTCCGCAGACGACGGCGTTCTGCGGCTGGTAGCGCCAGCTGTTGGACTCCTCGTGGCGCACCTCGCCCTCCAGCAGGAGACGCCGGGTCACGGTGACGCGGAAGCCCGGGTTGCCCGCGGACTGCGGCTCGCACTCCGCGGCGGTGTTGTAGACCGTGGTCGGCTGGACGACGTCCGAGCGGGGCGAGGTCGAGTGCTGGACCTCCCAGTACGGGGTGCTCCAGGCCGCGACCCACAGCCGGCCGTCCGCCACCCACGACTGGAAGAGGACGCCGTAGGGGGTGTTGTTCCCGATCTTGACGTCGAGGACCCCGGCGAAGATCGTCGCCTCGCGTCCCTCCGGGTACCGGCTGAACCAGTACGAGTGCGGCCGGTGCTCCACGTCCTCCAGGCCCGCGAAGAACCCCACGTTGTAGACGGTCGTGCCCATCTGGGACAGGCCGCCGCCCATGCCGTCCGTGAGGACGCCGTTGACGACGACGCCCGCCTCCCGGTACCCCGCCTCGGCGGTGATCGGCGAGAGGGTGTCGGTCAGCGAGAAGACCTCGTCCGGCAGCAGCAGGGTCCCGTTGACCTTGCCCGCGCCGACGACGAGGTTGTGGGTGCGGTCGACGTCGGAGGTGACCGGGGTCGAGAACTCCGCCACCTTGGTCGTGACGCCGAGAGCCTCCAGCGCCGCCGTCGTGCGCTCCGGGTCGACCTCGACCAGCTCGACCTGGACCGTGCGGTCGTCCGCCCGGCCCGTGGCCGCCGCCGCGACGTCCACCGCCAGGGCGTCGGGGTCGATCGTCGACCCGGCGACGCCCGGCACGATCACGGGCACGCCGTCCTCGAACGCGAAGGACGCGTCCTTCGCCTCGGTGAGCAGGTCGCGGGTGCGCGCGAGGAGGGCCTCGGCGAGGGCGTCGCCGTCCATGACCAGCTCCAGCTCGCCGTCCTCGGCGGGGACGAAGGTCGCGGCGGAGGTGAGCACCTCGACGGGCAGCTCGGCGAGCTGGCCGTCGACGCTGACGGCGACCGGCGCTCCGGCAAGGGGACGGGCCAGCCCGGTCAGGGCCCGCTGCACGTCGTCGTCCCCCACGGTCGCCTCGACCGACCGGCTGGGCAGCTCGACCGGCCGGGCGGCCGTGAGCCACTCCTGCTCGAGCACCGCCTGCGCCGCCTCGGTGTCCAGCTCGACACCGTCCACCGCCGGGGTGGCGCTCGGCCGCCCGTCGACGAACGCCAGGGTGCCGTCGACGGGCTCGGTGCCCAGGGACCCGTCGAGGTCCGCGACCGCCCGTCCCAGTGCCGCCTGGTCGACGCGGGTGACCGGGGTGGCCTCGCCCACACCCACGAGGTGCTGCCACAGGCGGGCCGGGGACAGGCTGAAGCCGGTCAGCTCGTCGACCGTCGCGGGCACGTCCAGCTCCAGGCCCGCGACCTCCGGGTCGAGGGTCGTGCGCCGGTCGCCGACAGCCACGGCGATGTCGGCCGTCGCGACGGGAAGGAGGTCGGCCGTGAGCCGCTCCTCGGCCTCGTGCGAGGAGAGCCCGCCGATCGCCACGCCGCCGACGGTCGTGCCGCGGGGCACGGAGTCGCCCCAGGCCCACAGGGCGCCGACGTACGCGGCGGCGAGGACGATCGCCACGCCCGCCGCGATCGCGAGCGCCCGCGGCCACGTCGGTCGGTGCGCCTCGTCCGGGAAGGTGTCCATGGGCGAGCCGCCGACCGCCTGCCGGTCGTCGGTCTGCTTCGTCATGATCCTGCCTTCCCCGCCTGCGCGCGTTCGCGGGCGGAGTCTACGGCCCGCTGCTGGGCACAGCGGCGACGCCGCTCCGGGCGTGACCGGAGCGGACGGGCTACGCGCGCGGGCGCCGCGCGAGCGGCTCGTCGGCGAACCACCGGCGCGGCAGCAGCGCGACCGGCACCACCGCGAGCGCCCCGAGGTACCAGACGAGCCCGACCGGCTGGAGCGCGACGAGGACGTCCCCACCCGGTCCGGATGCGCCCAGCAGGCTCACCGCGGCGAAGACGCCGAGTGCGAGCGCGAGCAGGCCGCCCCAGCCGGTCCAGGCGCGGGCGAGCACCGCGGCCGACACGACGCACAGGAGGGCCAGGAGGAGCCCCCAGGGCGCCTGGGCGCGGTGGACGCCCGTGCCGACGACGCCGACGACGGCGCCGAGCGCACCGGTCGCGACCAGGCGGCCGATCGCCTTCCCGGTGAGCGGCGTCACGGTCAGCGGCGCGGGGGCTTCGGGCACCGCGTCAGGGTACCGGCAGGTCTCCCCGCGCCGGGCGCCCTCGTGCCCGCGCCACAGGTGGGCGCCAGGCTCAGGTGAGGACGACGGCGGCGGGCCACCGGACGTCCTCGGGGCGCCCGGCGGCGACGAGGTAGGTCTCGTCCGCGAGCACGGGGTGGAGGACGTCGTTGCTCAGCGCGAACCGGGCGACCGCCGGACCGCCCGCCTCGCGGCCCAGGGCGTGCACCTGCGTCCGGTGCGCGGCCAGCGCCGCGAGCACCCTGTCCAGCACCGGGGCCACGGGCACCCGCACGTCGACCGGCCCCGGCCGCACGGCGGACGGGACGGCTGTGTCCGACGCCACCGGGAGCCCGGTCGCCCCGGCGCGGAGCTGCGCCAGGCCGGCGCGCCACTCCTGCTCCTGCAGGACCGTCCACAGCACGACGGGCACGTGCCACGGCGCCGCCCCCGTGCCCGCCCCGTCCTCGTGCGCGGCCGCGAGGGCGACGGCACGGTGCAGCACCTCGTGCGCGCGGACGTGGTCCGGGTGCCCGTACCCGCCGCCCGGCTCGTACCCGACGACGACGGCGGGGCGGCGCGCGCGCAGGACCGCGGCGAGCCGGCCCGCGGCGTCGTCCAGCGGGACGCGGACGAACGCGTCGGCGTCGACGTCGTCGGCCGCCGTGGCCCGGCCCGCGCCCGCCCAGGCCATGCCGGAGTCGACGAACCGCCGCGCGCCCGGCTGCGCCCCGCCAGGGCCGGGGACCTGGTCGAGGAACACGTGGTCCGTCACGCCGAGGGCCGCGAGGGCGGCGGCGAGCTCGTGCTCACGGTGCGCCGCGAGCGCGGGGCCGTCGCCCTCGAGGTGAGCCAGCCCGGCGGGGATGACCTCCCCGCGCTCGCCCCGCGTGCACGTCACGACGGTGACCGGCAGCCCCGCGGCGGCCCAGGTGGCCAGCAGGGCGCCGTTGGACAGCGTCTCGTCGTCGGGGTGGGCGTGGACCGCGAGCAGGCCCCCGACGGGGGCCTGCTCGCGGAGGACCACGTCGGTCACCGGCGCTCCGCCAGGAGCACCGCGACGCGCTCGTCGACCCGCTCCGTGATGCGCCCGTCGAGCTGCTCGGCGACCTGCGCCCCCACCGTGC
>JACIXM010000094.1 GCA_014360395.1 Actinotalea sp. | reverse complement strand
CTGGGCCGACCCCCGCCTCGTCGCCGGGTACCGCGCGCTCGGCGTCGCCGAGCCGTGGGAGCACCAGGTCCATGCCGCGCAGGCCGCGTGGAGCGGTCGGCACACCGTCCTGGCGACCTCGACGGGCTCGGGCAAGTCGCTGGCCTTCTGGTTGCCGGCGCTCACGGCGGTGCACGGTGCAGCCCCCGGGGCGCCCGAGCCCACCGACACGGCGTTCGGTCCCCGCCGCGGCACGGTCCTGTACCTGTGCCCCACCAAGGCCCTGGCCGCTGACCAGCTGGCGGGCCTCGAGCGGCTCGTCCGGGCCGCGGGCCACCGGGACCTGCGCCCGGCGACCTGCGACGGCGACGCGAGCCCGACGGAGCGCCGCTGGGTCCAGGAGCACGCCGACGTCGTCCTGACCAACCCCGACTTCCTGCACTTCTCCCTGCTGCCTGGGCATCGCCGGTGGGCCCGGGTGCTGCGCGGCCTGCAGTACGTCGCCGTCGACGAGTGCCACGCCTACCGCGGCGTGTTCGGCGCCCACGTGGCGGCCGTGCTGCGCCGGCTGCGGCGCGTGGCCGCGCACTACGGCAGCGCGCCGACCTTCGTCCTCGCCTCGGCCACCACCGCCGACCCCGCGGGCAGCGCCGCCCGCCTGGTCGGGGTGGCCGCCGACGACGTCGTCGCGGTGACCGAGGACCGCTCTCCGCAGGGGCGCAAGACGTTCGCGCTGTGGCAGCCCCCGGAGCTGCCCGGGCTCGCGCCGGTCCTGGGCGAGCCGGAGCCCGCGGAGGTGGCCACCCTGCCCCGCGCGATCACCGGCACCGACGACGACGCCGCGCTGACCGCACCCCCGCCCCCCGCGCCCGGAGGGCCCCAGGGGCGCCCGCCGGCCGAGCCCCACCACGAGGACACCCCCACCGCGCCCGCCCACCGGACGGCGACGGCGGAGATGGCCGACCTGCTCGCGGACCTCGTGCTGGCCGGCGCCCGCACGCTCGCCTTCGCCCGGTCGCGGCGGGCCGCGGAGTCCGTGGCGGCGGTGACCCAGGACCACCTGGACCAGGTGCGACCCGGGCTCGGGCGGACGGTCGCGGCCTACCGCGGCGGTTACCTGCCCGAGGAGCGCCGGGCGCTGGAGCGGGCGATCCGGTCCGGTGACCTCCAGGCCCTGGCGACGACCAACGCCCTGGAGCTGGGCGTGGACATCTCCGGACTGGACGCCGTCCTCATCGCCGGCTGGCCGGGCACGCGGATGTCCCTGTGGCAGCAGGCCGGGCGGGCGGGCCGGGCCGGGTCCGACGGCCTCGTCGCCCTCATCGCCCGCGAGGACCCGCTGGACACGTACCTCGTCCACCACCCCGAGGCGGTGTTCGGCGCCCCGGTGGAGGCGACGGTGTTCGACCCGGGCAACCCCTACGTGCTGGGGCCGCACCTGTGCGCCGCGGCCGCCGAGGTGCCGCTGCGCTCGGACGACCTGGCGCTCTTCGGGCCCGGGACCGCCGAGCTCCTGGACGTGCTGGTGGACCGCGGGGCGCTGCGCCGCCGCACCTCGGGCTGGTACTGGACGCACCCGGAGCCCGCGACGCGCCTGACCGACCTCCGCGGCTCCGGCGGGGAACCGGTCCGGGTCGTGGAGGCCGCGACCGGTCGGCTCCTGGGGACCGTCGACGCGGGGTCCGCGGACGCGACCGTCCACCCGGGCGCCGTGTACGTCCACCAGGGCGCCACCTTCCTCGTGGAGGAGCTGGACCTCGAGCAGGCGGTGGCCATGGTCACCGCCGGGCGCGTCGACTACGGCACGTGGTCGCGGTGGCTCACGTCCATCGAGATCCGGGGGGTGCGGGCCGAGCGCCGCGCCGGGCCGGTGCAGTGGGGCTTCGGGCCCGTCGACGTCACGACGCAGGTGGTGAGCTACCAGAAGCGGCGCCTGCCGGAGATGACGGTGCTCGGCCAGGAGCCGCTGGACCTGCCGCCGCGGACGCTCCCGACGACGGCCGTGTGGTGGACCGCCCCCACGGACGTCCTGGCCGCCGCGGGCGTGGAGGACGGCGACGTCCCCGGCGCCCTCCACGCCGCCGAGCACGCCTCGATCGGCCTCCTGCCGCTGCTGGCGACGTGCGACCGGTGGGACCTGGGTGGGGTGTCGACGGCCCTGCACGTCGACACCGAGTGCGCGACGGTCTTCGTCCACGACGCCTACCCCGGAGGGGCGGGGTTCGCCGAGCGCGGGTTCGAGCTCGGCGCGCGCTGGCTGCGGGCGACCCGGGACGCGATCGCGACGTGCGGCTGCCCGGCGGGGTGCCCGGCGTGCGTCCAGTCGCCCAAGTGCGGCAACGGCAACAACCCGCTCGAGAAGGACGCCGCCGTCCGCCTCCTCGACGCCGTGCTGGCGCACGAGCCCTGACACCCCCAACCGACCGGCCCACCGGTCCCGACAGACCGTGCGTCGCCGCCGGGCCCACGAGTCCCCACCCTTCGACCGGTCCAGCGCGCGCGGTCGCCGCGGCCGTGCCGAGGACTGTCTCGACGTGGACGACGACCTCCACGACATCGCCCGGACCTGCCGAGCACGCCGCGAGCTCGACGCGGTGCCGTGCGGCGACCTGCTCGGCGCGCGCGCAGGCCCGGCCGGACGCCTCGAC
>JACIXM010000093.1 GCA_014360395.1 Actinotalea sp. | reverse complement strand
CGCCGCCGACCGCGCCGGAGGCGCGGCGCCCTCGGCCCGTGCGCCGCGCCGGCTGACCGGCTCCTGAGACGGCCCGAGGCCCGTCCCAGCGGGGCAGCGCCCCGGCCCGCCGGCGCGTGGTCCTCGCCCGAATCGTTCCGACCGGACCATGATCTGCGACGTCGCGCGCGCTCCGGCGGACCACCGTTCACCCAGGTGGCGGCGTGTGACGCAATCGTTACCTCTTCGTCGCCCCGTTGTGGCCGCAGGTGCTTGCCAGGACCCGGATGAAAGCGCTTGCATGACCATCGTGCCCGGGGAAGTGCACGTCACGGACCCCCGGGCGGAACCGGGGCGGACATCCGCCCTACGACGACGTGGAGGTTCGTTGATGAGAAGCACGACGCGAGGTCGCGGCGCTGTCGCCGTGGCCGGCGGGCTCGGCCTGGCGTTGGTCCTGGCCGCCTGCACCGCCCCGCCGGAGGACGGCGGCAACAACGCCGGCGGCGGTGGCGACTCCGGCGGCGGCGACGTCTCCGAGGAGTGCCAGGAGTACGTCGACACGTACGGCGACCTGAGCGGCACCGAGGTCCGGGTCTACACCTCGATCACCTCGCCCGAGCAGGAGACCCACGAGGCGTCCTACGACGTCTTCGAGGAGTGCACCGGCGTCACCATCGTCTACGAGGGGTCGCGCGAGTTCGAGGCGCAGCTCCCCGTGCGGGTCCAGGCCGGCAACGCCCCGGACATCGCCTACGTCCCGCAGCCGGGCCTGCTCAACACGCTCGTCACCGACTTCCCCGACGCGGTCCAGCCGGTCGGCGAGCTCGCCGAGTCCCACGTGGACGAGTTCTACGGCGAGGACTGGAAGGGCTACGGCACCGTCGACGGCACGTTCTACGGCACGCCGCTCGGCGCCAACGTGAAGTCGTTCGTCTGGTACTCCCCGTCGATGTTCGCCGACGCGGGCTACGAGATCCCCGAGACCTGGGACGAGCTGATCGCCCTCTCCGACGACATCGTCGCCAACGGCGGCACCCCGTGGTGCGCCGGCATCGGCTCCGGTGACGCCACCGGCTGGCCCGCCACCGACTGGCTCGAGGACGTCCTGCTCCGCTCCGCCGGCCCGGACGTCTACGACCAGTGGGTCACCAACGAGGTGCCGTTCGACGCGCCCGAGATCGTCGAGGCGATGGACTACGTCGCGTCGATCCTGAAGAACCCGGAGTACGTCAACGCGGGCTACGGCGACGTCAGCTCGATCGCGACGACCGAGTTCACCGACGGCGGCTACCCGATCCTCGACGGCGACTGCTGGCTGCACCGCCAGGCGTCCTTCTACCAGGCGCAGTGGCCGGTCTACCAGGAGGACGTGGTCGTGGCCGAGGACGGCGACGTCTTCGCGTTCTACTTCCCGCCGATCGACCCGGCCAACCAGCCGGTGCTCGGTGGTGGCGAGTTCGTCGTCGCGTTCAGCGACCGTCCCGAGGTGCAGGCCTTCCAGGCGTTCCTGGCCAGCCCGGAGTGGACGAACGCCAAGCTCGAGGCCTCCGGCCCGGGCTGGGTGTCGGCGAACAACGCGCAGGACACCTCGCTGTACGAGTCGCCGATCGACGCGCTGTCGGCCGAGCTGCTCGCCGACCCGAACCGCACCTTCCGGTTCGACGGGTCCGACCTCATGCCGGGTGCTGTCGGCGCCGGCTCCTTCTGGAGCGAGATGACGGCGTGGATCGCGACCGACAAGCCCACGGAGGACGTCCTGGCCGCCATTCAGGCCTCGTGGCCGTGATGCTGGCGTGAACCGGCCGGGGCCTGCTCCACTAGGGGCGGGCCCCGGCTGGTTCGTCAGC
>JACIXM010000092.1 GCA_014360395.1 Actinotalea sp. | reverse complement strand
TATGACCTTTGCGGGCGACCCCGTGAACATCGCCTCGGGCAGGGAGCCCGGAGTCCCCTGCTCCTCGTCCGCGGGGACGCCCCCGGTCTCCGCGTCGTCGAAGGTGTGGTCGTCGGCGCGGTCCGGGGCGCGGTCGGGCGTCATGCCCCCATCTTGTCGTCCGGGCGGGCGGGGGGCGAGGCCGTCGCGGCGGTGACGGTCAGGGGAGCAGCAGCACCTTCCCGAAGACCGCGCCCGAGCGCAGCAGGTCGTGGGCGCGGGCCGCCTCGCCCAGAGGCAACCGTTGCGCGACGACGGGTCGGACGGTCCCGGCTGCCACGAGCGGCCACAGGTCCCGCGCGACGCCGGCGACGACGGCGGCCTTCTCCTCCGCCGGGCGGGACCGCAGGGTCGTGCCCAGGACCCGGGCGCGCTTGGCCAGCAGCAGGCCGAGGTCCAGCTCGCCGCGCCGGCCACCCTGCAGGCCGATGACGGCGAGCCGGCCGCCCGTCGCGAGGGCGTCGAGGTTGCGGCCCAGGTAGGCGGCGCCGACGACGTCGAGCACCACGTCCACGCCGCGGCCGTCGGTCGCCGCCCGCACGGCCTCGACGAAGTCCTCGGTGCGGTGGTCGACGACGACGTCGGCGCCCAGCCCCCGGCAGCGCGCCGCGCGCTCCGGGCCGCCCGCGGTGGTGACGACCCGGACCCCGGCCGCGTGGGCCGCCTGGACGGCGAAGGAGCCGACGCCCCCGGAGCCGCCGTGCACGAGCAGCCACTGGCCGGGCCGCAGTCCGGCGCCGAGCTCGGGGGACCACAGCGTCGACCACACCGTGGCCGCGGCCTCGGGCAGCGCGGCGGCATCGACCAGGTCGACGCCCGCAGGCACGGGGAGCACCTGCGCGGCCGGCACGACCACCTGCTCGGCGTACCCGCCGCCGGCCAGCAGCGCCGCGACCCGGTCGCCCGCGACGACGCCGTCGACGCCCGGGCCGACGGCCGCGACGGTCCCGGAGACCTCGAGCCCCGGCCAGTCCGGCGCGCCGGGCGGCGCCGGGTACCGGCCGGCGACCTGGAGCAGGTCGGCGTTGTTGACCCCGGCCGCGGCGACGTCGAGCAGGATCTCCCCGGTCTCGGGCTCGGGTGCGTCCCGCTCGGCGAGGACGAGCCGGTCGGGACCGTCACGGTCGGTGATCTTGACGAACTTCATGACCGGGAGTCTTGCAGGCCGGTGTCGGCGGCCCACTAGGGTCGGACCGGCTCCGGGGCAACTCGCGAACAATCCTCATGCCCCGGGGGCACCGGGCCGATGTGTCGTGGACGGCAGCGTTGCGTCCGGGCCGCCGTCGGCCGACACCGCGTGCGGTGAAGCGCACACCGCGCAGTGAAGGAGACACCATGCTTCGCAGCTTGGGCATCCGCGGGAAGTTCCTCGCGGCGCTGTCCGTGCCCGTCCTCGTGCTCTTCGCGCTCGCCGGGACGATCTCGATGCAGGCCGTCGAGGACGTCCGCGTCGCGCGCACCGTGAACGAGCTGCTCGGGGCGCTCGGCACGGCGCGGCAGCTGACCGCCGTGCTGCAGGCCGAGCGCGATGCCACGATGCAGCTGGTCATGAGCGACGCGACGACGGCCGAGGGGCTGCGCGGGGAGGTGGAGTCGAGCCGGGCGGCGGTCAACCAGGCCATCGGTGCGGCGCGTCAGGCGGCCTCGTCGATCGACCTCGCGTCGCTGGACCCGGTCGTGCAGCGGGCCGTCACGGGCCTGGACGACCAGCTCGGGGCGCTGGAGAACCTGCGGTCCACCGTGGACGCCGGTGGTGTCACCGTGCGCTACGTCTTCAACGGCTACTCCACCGTGGTGGAGCGCGTCACGGCGTTCCCCTCCGTCGTGGCCAACGCGCTCGACGACCGCCGCCTCGCGACGATCATCAACGCCCAGACGCAGACGATGCAGCTCGTCGAGGACTACCGCCAGGAGCAGGTGCTCGGCCGCGCGGTCCTGGACGGGGCACGCTCCAACGCCGACGTGCAGGAGCTGCTGCGCACGATCCCCGCGAGCAACGTGCAGCAGGAGTCGACGACCCTGACGGTCGCGCAGCTCGAGCTCGGCGAGGAGGTCGTGGTCCCGCCGGTGCGGATCGGGCTGCAGAGCTACGGCAACATCCGCAGCATCCCGCTGGGCGGCGAGTCGACCTTCCTCACGTTCATCACCTCCGAGCAGTGGTACGCCCTCGCCGGCGAGCAGGCCGGCGAGTACGACCAGCTCCTCAACCAGCTGCGGGTCGCCGCGCAGGACCGCGCCGACGCGGTCGAGAACGGCGCCCTGCGCACCGCGATCCTCACCGTCGTGCTGACGGTGCTCGCGGTCGTGGTGTCGATCGCCACCGCCTTCGCGGTCGCCCGCCAGATCGTCGAGCCGCTGCGTCGCCTCACGCTCGCGGCCGGCCAGGTCCGCGACGAGCTGCCCCGCCTGGTCGAGCAGGTCTCCGTCCCGGGCCAGGGCCCGGACCTGGCGCTGGCCCGCATCCCGGTCACCTCCCGCGACGAGGTCGGCCGGCTGGCGGAGGCCTTCAACGAGGTCAACGCGACGACCATCCAGGTGGCCCAGGAGCAGGCCGCCCTGCGCGGCTCGATCGCCGAGATGTTCGTCAACGTCGCGCGTCGGGACCAGGTGCTGCTCAACCGCCAGCTGTCCTTCATCGACGCCCTGGAGCGCTCGGAGGAGGACCCGGCGACGCTCGCGGACCTCTTCCGCCTGGACCACCTGGCCACGCGGATGCGCCGCAACGCCGAGTCCCTGCTCGTGCTCGCCGGCATCGACACCGGCCGCCGGCTGCGCGAGCCGCTGCCGGTCTCCGACGTCATCCGGACCGCGTCCTCGGAGATCGAGCACTACGAGCGCATCCAGCTCGACCTGCAGGTCGACCCGTCGATGCTCGGGCACGTCGCCCTCCCGGCCGCGCACCTGCTCGCCGAGCTCCTGGAGAACGCCACCGTGTTCTCCGACCCGGGCTCGCCGGTGCACGTCTCGACGGGCATCGACGCGACGCACGTCATCGTCACGGTGCTCGACCAGGGCCTGGGCATGACCGCCGCCGAGCTCGCCGAGGCGAACGCGAAGATCCGCACCACGTCCGCCAGCGACGTCGTCGGCGCCCAGCGCCTCGGCCTCTTCGTCGTCGGCCGCATCGCCGGGCGCCTCGGCGCCGACGTGCAGCTCAGCCTGGGCCCGGACGGCACCGGCACGCTCGCGACCGTGCGGATCCCGGTCGTCCTGTTCCTGGAGACCGAGGCGATCCCGTTCACCGCACCGGTCACGGCGGGCGCGCGGCGGGCGGAGACCTTCGCGCCGGTGGAGGCGGCGGCCACCGCGGCCCACGACTCCGCGTTCGCCCCGGCACCGGCGCACGCCCAGGACGTGCGTGCCGGCAGCGTCGGCTCGCCCGAGAACCCGGCCGCCGAGGTCGAGAT
>JACIXM010000091.1 GCA_014360395.1 Actinotalea sp. | reverse complement strand
GACGGCGTGGATCGCGACCGACAAGCCCACGGAGGACGTCCTGGCCGCCGTCCAGGCCTCCTGGCCGTGATGCTGGCGTGAACCGGCCGGGGCCTGCTCCACTAGGGGCGGGCCCCGGCTGGTACGTCAGCGTCGACGTCCCGCGCCTCACCGGCCCGTGAGGCGCCGCACTCGGAGGTGGCAGTGGACTTCATCAGCAACATCGGTGCCTGGCTCGAGTACCTCACTCGGGACCTGCGCACCTGGCTCACTGACGCGACGACACCCGGGCACAAGCTCGCGCTCATGGTCGTCGCGGTCCTGCTCTTCGTCGTCGTCATGGGCGCGATCCTCTTCGCGGTGGACAAGCCCAAGCGCATCCCCAACTGGGTGGTCACGGCCGGCTTCCTCGGCCCGGTCCTCCTCTTCCTCACCTTCGGCCTGGTCTACCCGGGCGTGCGGACGGTGTACGCCTCGTTCTTCAACCGGAACGGGCAGGAGTTCATCGGCATCGACAACTACGTCCGCGCCTTCACCCAACCCGAGTTCCAGATCGTCCTGCGGAACACGGCCCTGTGGGTCATCCTCGTCCCGCTCCTGTCGACGCTCTTCGGCCTCGTCTACGCGGTCCTGGTCGACCGCACCCGCTTCGAGCGGTTCGCCAAGACCCTCATGTTCCTGCCGATGTCGATCTCGCTGGTCGGCGCGTCGGTCATCTGGCGGTTCATGTACGAGTACCGCGCGCTGCTGCGTGACGCGGAGGGCAACCCCACCCGACAACAGACAGGTCTGCTGAACCAGATCCTGGTCTGGTTCGGTCAGGAGCCGCAGCAGTTCCTGCTCAACTCCCCGTGGAACACGTTCTTCCTCATCGTGGTCATGGTCTGGATCCAGTCGGGCTTCGCGATGACGATCCTGTCGGCCGCGATCAAGGCGATCCCCGACGACATCGTCGAGGCGGCGCGGCTCGACGGGCTCACCGGGATGAAGATGTTCCGGTACATCACCGTCCCGAGCATCCGGCCGGCCCTCGTCGTCGTCCTCACGACGATCGCCATGGCGACGCTCAAGGTCTTCGACATCGTCCGGACGATGACCGGCGGCAACTTCAACACCTCCGTCGTGGCGAACGAGTTCTACAGCCAGAGCTTCCGGCAGGGCAACGCCGGCCTCGGTGCGGCGTTGGCGACGATCCTCTTCGTCCTCGTCATCCCGCTGGTCGTCTACAACGTCCGCCAGATGCGACTCTCCGAGGAGATCCGATGACGACGACGCCCCCGCCCCCCCAGGCCTTCCAGAAGGCCCAGCCCGGCGAGGTCGACGGCGGCTCGGCCCCCGGTCTGACCAAGCCCAAGGAGCGGAAGCTCAGCCGGGCTGAGAAGCGTGCCATCGCGGTCAAGGGCAAGATCAGCTCGCCCTGGGCCTCCGGCATCGCGCTCCTCATCGCGGTCCTGTGGACCGTCCCCACGTTCGGTCTGCTCGTCACCTCGTTCCGGCCGGCGCCCGACATCCGGCGGACGGGCTGGTGGACCGCGTTCGGCAACCCGGACTTCACTCTGGAGAACTACTCCGAGGTGCTGTTCGGCGGCGCGAGCTTCGCCAACTACGTCGTCAACACGATCGTGATCACGATCCCCGCGGTGCTCATCCCGATCAGCCTCGCGCTGCTCGCGGCCTACGCGTTCGCGTGGATCGACTTCCGTGGGCGTGACGTCCTGTTCGTCGCGGTCTTCGCCCTGCAGATCGTGCCGATCCAGATCACGCTCATCCCGCTGCTGTCGCAGTACGTCCAGTGGGGCCTCGCCGGCTCGTACTGGGTCGTGTGGCTGTCGCACACGATCTTCGCCCTGCCCCTCGCGGTGTTCCTCCTGCACAACTTCATGAAGGACATCCCGCCCTCGCTCGTCGAGGCGGCCCGTGTGGACGGGGCGGGGCACGTGAAGATCTTCTTCCAGGTGCTGCTGCCGCTGCTCGTCCCGGCGATCGCCGCGTTCGCGATCTTCCAGTTCCTCTGGGTCTGGAACGACCTGCTCGTCGCGCTCGTCTTCAGCGGGGGCACGGCTGACGTGGCGCCACTCACCGTCCGCCTCGGCGAGCTCGCCGGGCAGCGCGGCGAGACGTGGCACCTGCTGTCCTCGGGTGCGTTCGTCACGATCATCGTGCCGCTCATCGTGTTCCTCGCGCTGCAGCGGTACTTCGTCCGCGGACTGCTCGCCGGCTCCGTCAAGGGCTGACGCGCACCGAACCGGCCGGACCGAGGGCCCCGCACCGCGTGGTGCGGGGCCCTCGGCGCGTCCGGCCACGTCCCGCCGCCGGACGGCCGGAGGCAGCCCGGCGACCGGGTACTAGCCTGACGCGGTGACGCGCTCCGGAGCCCTCGACCGGGTCCCCGCCCCGGCGATCTTCGTGGTCTCCGGGCTGACGCTGTACCTGGGCGCCGCCCTCGCCGTCGGCCTCTTCGCGGTGCTGCCCGCCGCCACGGTCGCCTGGCTGCGGATCGTCGTCGCGGCGGCCGTGCTCGTGGCGTGGAGCCGGCCGTGGCGCCGGCGGTGGACCCGCCGGGACCTGGCCGTCGCCACCGCCTTCGGCGCCTGCCTGGCCGCCATGAACATCACCTTCTACGTCGCGATCGAGCACCTCCCGCTCGGCACCGCCGTGGCGATCGAGTTCGTCGGTCCCGTGGTCGTCGCGGCGGTCACCGGGTCCGGGTGGCGCGAGCGCCTGGGGATCGTCCTCGCCGCGGCGGGGGTCGTCCTCCTGGCCGGGGTGACGCTCAGCGTCGGGGGGCCGGGCGCCGCCGTCGGGCTCGTGGCGATCCTGCTGGCGGCGACCTTCTGGGCGGGCTACATCGTGCTCGGCCGGCGGGTGGCGATCGCCGGGGAGGGCATGAGCGGCCTGGCCGTGGCGATGGCGGCGGGCGGCCTGCTCAGCGCGCCGTTCCTCGCGGTCCCCGCGGCGCCGGTGCTGACCTCGTGGACGCTCGCCGCGGCGGTGGTGGGCGTCGCCCTGCTGTCGTCGGTGGTGCCCTACGTGCTGGACCAGGTGGTCATGCGGCGCGTGGGTCCCGCCCTGTTCGCGATCCTCCTCGCGCTGCTCCCGGCGACCGCGGCGGTGGTCGGCGCGGTCGTGCTGCAGCAGTGGCTGACGGCGTGGGAGGTCGTCGGGCTGGTGCTGGTGTCGGGCGCGATCGCGCTGGCCTCCGCACGCCGTCGTCCGGCGCTGCCGGAGCCGGCCGTCACGCCCTGAGCCCAGACCCCGCCGTCCGGTGCGGCGGCCCTGCCCAGCCGCTCAGAGGTACTGGCCGGGGTGCCGCTCGTCGCGGCGACGCGGCTCGACGTCGGCGTCGGGGCCGACGGCCATGCCCGGGGGCACCGCGCCGGGAGGGACGGAGCCGGGCGGGAGGGCGCGGCGCATCTGCGCCAGCTGGGCCTGCGTCGACATCTGCTGCGCGACGAGCGCCGTCTGCAGGCCGTGGAAGAGTCCCTCGAGCCACCCGACCAGCTGGGCCTGGGCGACCCGGAGCTCGGCGTCGGACGGGCTCTCGTCGTCGGTGAAGGGCAGGGTGATCCGGCGCAGCTCGGCGACGAGGTCCTCGGACAGACCCTCCTCGAGCTCCCGCAGGGAGCGGTCGTGCACCTCCGCCAGGCGGCTGCGCGCGGCGTCGTCGAGCGGGGCGTTGCGCACCTCCTCCAGGAGCTGCTTGACCATGGTGCCGATGCGCATGACCTTCGCGGGCGACCCCGTGAACATCGCCTCGGGCAGGGAGCCCGGAGTCCCCTGCACCTCGTCCGCGGG
>JACIXM010000090.1 GCA_014360395.1 Actinotalea sp. | reverse complement strand
GTCCTCCGGGGTGAGCCCCGCGGCCGCGATCGCCTTCTCGGCGATCGGCGCCATCTGCCATGCCGCCCACTTGAAGACGGTCGGGCCCTCCTGGCGCAGCGTCGGCCACGGCTCGTCGTCCTTCTCGAACGCGTCCTTCCACGACGCCGTCTGGCGGATCGTCTGGGCCATCGACCCGTCGGAGCCCCAGATCGTCGGGCCGATGCCCGGCGTGTCCGAGGGTCCGACGACGACCGCGCCGGCGCCGTCGCCCAGCAGGAAGGAGATCGAGCGGTCGGCGGGGTCGATGAAGTCGCTCATCTTCTCCGCGCCGATGACCAGGACGTGGCGGGCGTTGCCCGAGCGCACCAGCGCGTCAGCCTGCCCGATGCCGTAGGTGTAGCCCGCGCACGCCGCCGAGATGTCGTACGCGGCGGCCGGGGTGGCGCCGAGGCGGTCGGCGAGCACGGCGGCACCCGCCGGGGTCTGGTGGAAGTACGTGACGGTGGACAGGATCACCGCGTCGATGTCCGCGCCGGTCAGCCCGGCGTCGGCCAGGGCCTCGCGGGCCGCGGCCTCGGCGAGGTCCAGCACGTCGGTCTCCGGCCCCGAGCGGCGGCGCGTGACGATGCCGGTGCGCTGGCGGATCCACTCGTCGGAGGAGTCGATCGGGCCGGCGACGTCGTCGTTGGTCACGACGTGCTCGCCCCGCGCGGCGCCGAGCCCGAGGAGGCGGGAGTGGGCCGGGCCGGTGGCCTGGGTGAGGACGGGACGGGTCACGCGGAGGGCTCCTCGGCGGTCGGGGACGCGGGTGCGTCCGGGGCGGTCGCGGACGCGCCCCCGGGCGTCCCGTGGCGGGCGACGAGGTCGCGCGCGGCCTCGAGGTCGGCGGGGGAGGAGACCGCCACCGTCTCCACGCCGCGCATCGTGCGGCGGGCCAGGCCCGTCAGGACCCCGGCCGGGGCGAGCTCGACCAGGCCTGTGACGCCTTGCGCCAGCAGCGTCTCCTGGCACAGGTCCCAGCGGACCGGCGCGACGACCTGGTCCGCCAGCCGGGCCAGGACCTCGGCGGCGCGGCCGAAGGGCGCGTCGGGGCCGGCCGGGTACGGCGCGCCGTCGGCGTCGGACAGGAGCGGCAGGCGCGGGTCGGCGGCGGGCCACCCGGCCGCCACGGCCGCGAACCGCGCGTGCGCGGGCCGCATGTACGGCGTGTGGAACGCTCCGGCCACCTGCAGCGGGATCACGCGGGCCCGTGCCGGCGGCGCCTCGGCGAGCGCCGCGAGCCCCTCGATCGAGCCGGCCGCGACGACCTGCCCGCCGCCGTTGACGTTCGCCGGGTGCAGACCCGCCGCCTCGATCGCGGCGAGGACGGCCTCGGGCTCACCGCCGACGACGGCGCTCATGCCCGTCGGCTCGGCCGCGGCGGCCTCGGCCATGGCCCGGGCGCGGTGGGAGACCAGGCCGACGGCGCCGACGTCGGTGAGCACCCCCGCCACCGCGGCCGCGGCGAGCTCGCCGACGGAGTGGCCGGCGGTCACCTGGGCGACGTCCTCGGGCGCGCGGCCCTCGAGCAGGGCGCGCAGGGCCACGAGCGACGCGGCGACGATGAGCGGCTGGGCCACGGCGGTGTCCCGGATCGTGTCGGCGTCCGACTCCGTGCCGTGGCGCAGCAGGTCGACCTCGGCGGCGCCGGACAGCTCCTGGAGCTGGTCCCGGACGCCGGGGAGGTCGAGCCACGGGGTGAGGAAGCCGGGGGACTGGGAGCCCTGACCCGGGCAGACGATCGCGAGCACCCGCTCACTGTGCCGGTCGGGCCGGGGGCGCCCGGCCCACGACGAGCACCAACCTCGCCGCGGGACCTTGTCGGGTTCCTACAACGCGGGCGGCGCTGCCCGGCTCGTCCGGCTCGGGGGTCAGGCGCCGCTGTCCAGGCGGCCCAGTGCGAGAGCGGTCTGCAGCACGTAGGCCTCCCGGGCGTCCAGCGGGTCCCAGCCCGTCACCTCGGCGACCTTGCGCAGCCGGTAGCGCACGGTGTTGGGGTGCACGTA
The DNA here is from genome assembly GCA_014360395.1 of Actinotalea sp. Taxonomy (GTDB): domain Bacteria; phylum Actinomycetota; class Actinomycetes; order Actinomycetales; family Cellulomonadaceae; genus Actinotalea. Next base: position 1,943 of record JACIXM010000090.1, on the reverse strand, counting down.
CAGGACGCGCGCAGCGGCCTCGAGGGAGCGGCCGTGCTCGACGTGGGCGGCCAGGGTCTCCAGCAGCGAGCCGCCGGCGGCCACGAGCGGCCCGTACGCCTGCTCCACCAGGGTGCGGCGGGCGACGGTGTCCCCGACCAGGACGCGCTCCGGCAGGAGCTCGTCCGCCAGGACGGGGCGCGGCGCGGTCGGCCACGCCCGCGCCGCCGCGAGCCCGGCGAGGGCCGCCGAGGCCGACCGCGCCGCCTCGGCGAGGCTCGGGACGCTCGGGCCGATGACCACGGGGCCCGGCCCGAAGCGGCCCAGGAGGGACGCCGCGGCGGCGCGCAGGTCGCCCTCGCCGCCCAGGACGACCACGAGGCGGTCGCCCTGGATGCCGACGAGGGCGTCGTCCGCCGCGCGGCGGGTCGCCCGGCGCAGCTCGGCCGCGCGGACGTCGTCGAGCGGGTGCGACGTCGTCCCGACCATGACCAGGGCCCGACCGTGCCCGCTCCAGCCGAGGGCGGCGACCCGGGAGCGCAGGGCGTCGTCGGCGTCGCCGCGCACGAGGGCGTCGACGACGAGCGCCTCGAGCCGGGCGTCCCAGGCGCCCCGGACCTCGGCGGCCCGGGCGTAGACCTCGGCCGCGGAGAACGCGACCTCGCGGGAGTACCGCAGCACCGCCTCGCGCAGGTCCCGCTCGCCGCCCGGCGCCGCGAGGCGCTCGCTGTGGTCCTCGACCACCTCGACGATGAGCCGCACGAGCTGCAGGGTGTGCTGCAGGGAGATCGACCGCGTCAGCTCCGGCGGGGCGGCCGCGAAGATCTCGCCCGCGCCGTGCGGCGGCGTCGTCGGGTCCGAGAACCAGGTGATGAAGTTGCTGATGCCGGCCTGGACCACCAGACCCAGCCAGGACCGGTCCTCCGCGGGCAGGGCGCGGTACCACGGCAGGTTCTCGTCGAGCTTGCGCAGGGCGGCAGCGGCGAGAAGGCCGCTGCCGTCGTGCAGGCGGCGCAGCGTGTGCGCCTGGTCGCGGGTCGCCGGGCGGGCCATGGTCGCAGCATAGGGGGCGTGGCCTGCGGCTGGGGACGGGCGCTTGTGGCTTGTCTACAACCTGCTGCTGACGCCGTGGTCCCGGTCCGGGGTGGCCGACGTGCCGGCCGACGTGCGCGACGCGACGCTCCGCGGCGGGTCCGCGCTGTCACCGCGGAGCCGACTGCGGTCATGGTTCGGCAGGATGGCCAACGCGTGATGCGGCTATGGTCGTCCTATGGTTTTGCTCCCACGGCTCCGTCGGCTCCTGCGTCGTCCCGTCTCCGCGTCGACGGTCGGGATCCGGCGCCCGACGTCCGCGCGCCGGCGCGACACGATCCATGAGGACTCGGTCCGCGCCCTCCTGCACGACGACCCGAACGACGTCCGGGCCTTCCAGGCGCTGGCGGAGATCGTCCGCCGCCGTGCTGCAGAGATGGGCCCCGACGGCGACCCGTTGACGGCGCCCCAGAACGAGGTCGAGAAGCAGAAGGCGGCCGACCTCGCGGTGTGGGCCCTCGCGGAGGAGCTCGCGGGCAACCCCCGCGCCTGGTACCCGCTGGTGGAGCTGGCGCGCCTGTCGGTGCACGACGACCACGAGGGCATGCTGCGCCGTCTGCAGACCGCGGCCGAGCGGGACCCCTCCGGCCACGCGCTGGCCGAGGGCCTCGCCGTGCTGCGGGAGGCGGGCATGCCGGTCGAGGCGCTGGGTCTGGGTGTCGGCCACTGGCGGGCCCGGGAGCACACTCCGGAGGTCGGCCGGCACCTCGTCCTCGCCGCGATCGAGGCGGAGCGGCCGCTGGAGGCCAAGCACCACCTCGCGTCGCTGGACCTCCACCCGGACACGGCCGCCACCGCGGCGATCAGGTCCGAGCTGGAGCCGCACGTCGCCGCGGCGCAGGAGAGCGTCCCGGGCGCCTGAGCACCGGACG
>JACIXM010000009.1 GCA_014360395.1 Actinotalea sp. | reverse complement strand
CGCCCCGGGGACGCGACCCGGCGATCGGGTAGGTCAGCACCCGTCCGTCGGTCACCTTGACGAGCGTCTCCGGGCTGGAGCCGACGACGGCGAAGTCGTGGCCCGCGGCGTCCTGGAGCTGGAAGCAGTACATGTACGGGCTCGGGTTGATCGTGCGGAGCACGCGGTAGACGTCCAGCGGCTCCGCCGGGCACTCCAGGTCGAGCCGCTGGGAGAGCACGACCTGGAAGACCTCGCCCTCACGGATCGCCTCCTTGCCCGCCCGGACGGCGTCCTCGAAGTCCTCGCGTGACGTGCGGAACTCCAGCTCGGGCTCCGGGCCGTCGCCGAGGACGGCGGGCGGGACGTGCACCGGCTCGGCGAGGGCTGCCTGCATGGCGTCGAGGCGCCCGACCGCGTCGGCGTGCGCCTCGTCCACGCGCTGGTCGGTCGCGTCGAAGTTGATCGCGTTGGCGATGAGCCAGACCGATCCGTCGACGTGGTCGACCACGGCGAGGTCGGTCGCCAGGCACAGCGTCAGCTCCGGCACGCCCAGCTCGTCGGGCGCCTTGGCGGGCAGCGTCGGCTCCCAGTGGCGCACGACGTCCCAGCCCATCGCCCCGACGAGGCCCCCGGTCAGCGGGGGCAGCCCGGCGATGGCGGGCGTCCGAAGCACCTCGAGCGTCTCGCCCAGCACGTCCAGCACGTCGCCGGAACGGGGCACCCCCACCGGCACGTCGCCGGTCCACGTCGCCTCGCCGTCCGCGACCGTCAGCGTCGCACGGGAGCGCACGCCCACGAAGGAGTAGCGCGCCCACGTCCCGTCGACCTCCGCCGACTCGAGCACGAACGTGCCCGGGCGACCCTGGGCGAGCGTCCGGTACAGCCCGACCGGGGTGACGTCGTCGGCGAGCAGCCGACGCACCACGGGGATGACGCGCCGCTGCCGCGCGAGATCCCGGAAGGCCTCCAGGCGGGGCCACGTCGCGCCCCAGGCGAGATCGGCGGGACCCGGCGCCGGGACCTCCTGGGCGGCGTCCTGCCGCGGGTCCCGCGCCGCGTCGCCGATCACTGCTCCTCCTCCGTCGTCGTCGCTGCCGAGCGGGACGCGCCGTGGGCCGAGGCGGGACCGACCACCGCGCCCAGGTCGCCGCCCGCCTCGAAGCAGGTGCGCGTGCCCGTGTGGCACGCCGCACCCACCTGGTCGA
>JACIXM010000089.1 GCA_014360395.1 Actinotalea sp. | reverse complement strand
GGCCCCCCCCGGCCCGGTGGGGCCCCTTCGTCGATGAGGGCCGGCGCCGGCCGCGCCGGCCCCCGTCAGGCGTCGCCGCCGGCCGCGCCGGAGGTGCCGGCCCGGACGTCGTGGAGCTGGTAGCGCTCGATGGCCTGGCCCGGCAGGCTCCGGTCCACCTCGCCGCGGCGCGCCAGCTGCTGGAGCACCTTGACGACGACGGACGGTCCGTCGATCTTGAAGAAGCGCCGGGCCGCGGCACGTGTGTCGGAGAACCCGAACCCGTCGGCGCCCAGGGTCGCGAAGTCGCCCGGCACCCACGGCCGGATCTGGTCCGGCACGAGGTGGTTGTAGTCGCTCGTCGCGACGAACGGGCCCTGGGCGTCCGCGAGCTTCTGCGTGACGTAGGCGGTCCGCGGCTCGTCGTCGGGGTGGAGGAAGTTGTGCTCGTCGGCGGCGAGGCCGTCGCGGCGCAGCTCGTTCCAGCTCGTGACGGACCAGACGTCCGCCCGCACGCCCCAGTCGTCGGCGAGGAGCTCCTGGGCCTCCAGCGCCCACGGCACGCCGACGCCCGAGGCGAGGATCTGGGCCCGCGGCCCGTCGCCCTCGGCCACCGAGATCCGGTGGATGCCCCGCAGGATGCCCTCGACGTCGACGCCCTCCGGCTCCGCCGGCTGGAGCATCGGCTCGTTGTAGACCGTCAGGTAGTACATGACGTTCGGGTCGCGGCCGTCGTCGCCGTACATGCGCTGCAGGCCGTCCCGGACGATGTGCCGGATCTCGTACCCGTAGGCCGGGTCGTAGTGGATCACCGCCGGGTTCGTGCCGGCGAGCAGCGGCGAGTGCCCGTCCGCGTGCTGCAGGCCCTCGCCGGTCAGCGTGGTCCGCCCCGCGGTGGCGCCGATGATGAACCCGCGGGTCATCTGGTCCCCGGCGGCCCAGAACTGGTCACCGGTCCGCTGGAACCCGAACATCGAGTAGAAGATGTAGACCGGCACCATGACCTCGCCCTGGGTGGCGTAGGAGGTGCCGACAGCCTGGAACGCCGCGGCGGAGCCGGCCTCGTTGATGCCGGTGTGCAGGATCTGCCCCGACTCCGACTCCTTGTAGGACAGCATCAGCTCACGGTCGACGGCGAGGTAGTTCTGCCCCAGGGTGTTGAAGATCTTCGCGCTCGGGAAGATCGAGTCCAGGCCGAAGGTGCGGGCCTCGTCCGGGATGATCGGCACGATCCGGTTGCCGAAGCCCTTGTCCTTGATGAGGTCCTTGAGCAGCCGGACGAAGGCCATGGTGCTCGCGACCATCTGCTGACCGGAGCCCTTGGCGAGCACCTCGTAGGTCTTCTCCGGCGGCAGGGTGATCTCCGCGTGCCGGGTGCGCCGCTCGGGCAGGAAGCCGCCGAGGGCGCGCCGCCGCTCGAGCATGTACCGGATCTCCGGCGCGTCCTGGCCCGGGTGGAAGTACGGGGCCGAGTACGGGTCCTCGAGCTGCTCGTCCTCGATCGGGATGCGCAGCGAGTCGCGCAGCGCCTTGAGGTCGTCCGACTTGAGCTTCTTCATCTGGTGGGTCGCCATGCGTCCCGCGAAGCTCGAGCCCAGGCCGTAGCCCTTGATGGTGTGCGCCAGGACGACCGTCGGCTGGCCGGTGTGGGCGGCCGCCGCCGCGTACGCGGCGTAGATCTTGCGGTAGTCGTGGCCGCCGCGCTTGAGCGCCCAGATCTCGTCGTCGGTCATCTTCTCCACGAGCGCCTTGGTGCGGGGGTCCCGCCCGAAGAAGTGCTCGCGGATGAACGCGCCGTTCTCCGCCCGGTAGGTCTGGAAGTCGCCGTCGGGCGTGGTGTTCATGAGGTTGACCAGGGCGCGGTCCTTGTCCGCGTTGAGCAGGGCGTCCCACTCGCGACCCCAGATCACCTTGATGACGTTCCAGCCGGCCCCGCGGAAGAAGGCCTCCAGCTCCTGGATGATCTTGCCGTTGCCGCGGACCGGGCCGTCGAGGCGCTGCAGGTTCGCGTTGACCACGAACGTGAGGTTGTCCAGGCCCTGCTGCGCGGCGAGCTGGAGCATGCCCCGGCTCTCCGGCTCGTCCATCTCGCCGTCGCCGAGGAACGCCCAGACGCGCTGCTCGGAGGTGTCCTTGATGCCCCGGTTGTGCATGTACCGGTTGACCCACGCCTGGTAGATCGCCGAGGCGGGGCCCAGGCCCATCGAGACGGTCGGGAACTCCCAGAAGTCCGGCATGAGCCGCGGGTGCGGGTAGGAGGACAGGCCGCCGCCGGGCACGGAGACCTCCTGGCGGAACGCGTCCAGCTGCTCCGGCGACAGGCGGCCCTCGAGGAACGCGCGCGCGTAGATGCCGGGGGAGGCGTGGCCCTGGAAGAGCACCTGGTCCCCGCCGCCCGGGTGGTCCTTGCCGCGGAAGAAGTGGTTGAACCCGACCTCGTACAGCGTCGCGACCGACGCGTAGGAGGAGATGTGCCCGCCGACGCTCACCTCGGGCCGCTGCGCCCGGGTGACCATGACGGCCGCGTTCCACCGCATCCAGCTGCGGAAACGGCGCTCGACCGCCTCGTCGCCGGGGAAGTAGGGCTCCTCGTGCACGCCGATCGTGTTGACGTACGGCGTGTTGAGCGAGGTCGGCACGGCCACGTTGCGCTCACGGGCCCGCTTGAGGAGGTTGAGCAGGACGTACCGGGCGCGTGGGCCACCCCGTTCGTCGACGAGCCCGTCGAAGGAGTCGATCCACTCGCCGGTCTCCTCCGGGTCGATGTCCGGGACCTGGCTGAGCAGCCCGTTGATCAGCGGGCCCGTCGTGTCGCGTGCAGCCACCAGCACCCTCATCTCTCGTCCGCGCCGCCGTGGTCGCGGCGGCGCTCGGGGTCGACCCGCGGCTGCCGGTGCGCGGTCGGCGCAGCGGCCGGGTCGAGGTCGTCCGACCATTGTGTTCCTCATGGCCGGGCAAAGTCACACCGAGAGGCTCCTCCAGCCGCCCCGGGCACGGGTGTTGTGGCGCTTGCCACACGCCGGGAGCATCCTGTGGGCTAGCGTGTGGCACCTGCGGCCGGACCGCAGCGGCCTGCGCAGCAGGGGGACGTCGGACGGAAGGGAACGACTCGAGGTGGGTACGACCGCAGAGCCCTCGGTGGGCCACGGCGGCGCCGGCGCCGCGAAGCTGGGCTTCACGGCCGGTCAGGTGGTCCAGGAGTGGGGCTACGGCGACGACGTCGACCAGGGCCTCCGGGCGGCGATCGAGGACACCGTCGGCGGTGAGCTCGTCGACGAGGACTACGACGACGTCACCGACGCCGTGATCCTCTGGTGGCGCGAGGACGACGGCGACCTCACCGACCTCACCGACGCCCTCGTCGACGTGCGGGCCGCGCTCGACGACGGCGGCCTCATCTGGCTGCTCACCCCGAAAGCAGGCCGCCCCGGGCACGTCCCGCACTCCGAGATCGAGGAAGCCGCGACGACGGCGGGGCTCCACGCCACGAGCACGCTGACCATCGCCCCGGAGTGGTCCGCGACACGTCTGGGCACGCGCGGCCGCGGTCGGTGACGTCCGTCCCCGACGGCGGGCCCGCCACCGGCGTCGAGCGGTCCGGCGCCCCGGTCCGCGTTCCAGGACCCGGGGAGCCCGCCCCTGACCTCGTCCTGCCCGACACCCACGGCACGCCGGTCTCGCTCGCGGAGCTGCGCGGGCGTGCCGTCGCCGTCGTGTTCTACCCGTTCGCGTTCTCCCGCACGTGCACGGCGGAGCTGTGCGAGCTGCGCGACAACCTCGAGGACTTCGAGGCGGCCGGCGTACGGCTCCTGGCGGTCTCCTGCGACCCGGTGCCCGCGCTGCGGGCCTGGTCCGAGCAGGAGGGCTTCGGGTTCGACCTGCTGTCCGACTTCTGGCCGCACGGGGCCGCCGCGCGCGCGTTCGGCGTCCTCGACGAGGCCTCCGGCATGGCCACGCGCGGCAGCTTTCTCGTCGACGCCGACGGCATCGTCCGCTGGAGCCTGGTGAACCCCCGCGGCCTCGCCCGCGACCTGGGGGAGTACCGCGCGGCGCTCGCCGCGCTCTGAGCGCCGCGCCGCCTCCGCGAGCCGTCGGGTCGGCAGGGCACGGCCGACACCGCCACCGGTAGGCTGAGCGGCCGTCGGGCCTGTAGCTCAGTTGGTCAGAGCGCCGCGCTTACACCGCGGAGGTCGTCGGTTCGAGACCGGCCGGGCCCACCGACGTGTCGGCCCCGGGCCCGAGCCTCTGGCGTCGCACGTCCCGGCCTGGGACGATGGGGACCCCCGACGAGAGGCCGGCATGGACGGCGACGACGTGAGGACCGCGCAGGCCGCCCAGGCCCCTGCCCACCCGTTCTCGGTGCTGCCCGATCCTGTGCGGCTCGAGGACACGGTCGTCGGCCAGGAGGTCACACCGGCGCGGGACCCGGAGAACGGCTGGGACACCGAGACGGAGTTCATGCTCCGCCACATGTGAGGACTGCGCAGGGCGAGCGGGGCCGCGTACCGTCTCGGGCGTGACCTCCTCGCCCGACCGCACGCCGGTCCCCGCAGCCCTCGACCTCCTGGCCGTCGTCGGCCTCCTGGACCGCCGCTACCCGCCCACGTCGGCGGAGGCCTGGGACGCGGTCGGCACGGTCTGCGGCGACCCGGACCAGCCCGTCCACCGGGTCCTGCTGGCGGTCGACCCGACGCTGGACGTCGTGGACGAGGCCATCGCCTGGGGCGCCGACCTGCTCGTGACCCACCACCCGCTGCTGCTGCGGGCGGTGCACTCGGTCGCCGCGACGACCTTCAAGGGCGCGGTCGTGCATCGGCTCGTCCGGGCGGGCTGCGCCCTGCACGTGGCGCACACGAACGCCGACGCCGCGCGCGGTGGCGTCGCGGAGGCCCTGGCCGAGGCCGTCGGCCTGACCGACCTGGAGCCGCTCACGCCGGTGCCCGCCGAGGACCTGGACAAGGTGGTCGTCTTCGTCCCCACGGCTGACGCCGAGGGGCTGGTGGACGCCCTGGCCGACGCCGGCGCCGGCGCGCTGGGGGAGTACTCCCGCTGTGCGTGGACCACGACGGGCACGGGCACGTTCGTGCCCGGGGAGGCCGCGCAGCCCGCCATCGGTCGCGCGGGCGAGGTCGAGCGGGTCGACGAGACCCGGGTGGAGATGGTCGCACCGCGACGGCTGCGCTCCCGCGTGCTCGCCGCGCTGCGGTCCGCCCACCCCTACGAGGAACCGGCGTTCGACGTGCTCGAGCTCGCGGCGCTGCCGGGGAGCACCGGGATCGGGCGCGTCGGGACGCTGCCGGGCGACCTGAGCCTGCGGGCCTTCGGGGAGCGGGTCGCGGCGGCGCTGCCGGCCACCGAGCAGGGTGTGCGGCTCGCCGGCGACCTGGACGCGGTGGTGCGTCGCGTCGCCGTCGTCGGCGGCTCGGGGGACTCGCTGTTCGACGCCGTGCGGGCCAGCGGGGCGGACGTCTACCTGACGGCCGACCTGCGGCACCACCCCGCGTCCGAGCTGCGCGAGCGCGCCGTCTTCGAGGCCCATCGCCGCGGGGGTGAGGGGCCGAGCCGTCCGTTCCTCGTGGACGTGGCGCACTTCGCCAGCGAGTGGCCGTGGCTGCGCCGGGCGGCCGCACAGCTCGAGGCGGACGCCGCGGCGGCGGGCACTACGGTGGAGACCCGGGTGAGCACGCTGCGGACGGACCCCTGGACGGCCCGCCTCCCCTCGCCCGACCACCGCTGACCCCGCGAGGAGATCGCCCGTGACCACTGCCCCCGTCGCCGACCAGCAGCGGCTGCTGGAGGTGCAGGCGCTCGACACGCGCCTGGCCCAGCTGGCCCACCAGCGCGCGAACCATCCTCTGCGCGCGCAGCTCGCCGAGCTGCAGACCCGGCTGGACGACGTCGAGACCGCGCACGTCACGTCCCGGACGGCGCTGGGGGACCTGCGGCGCGAGCTCGCCAAGGCGGAGCAGGACGTCGAGCAGGTCCGCACCCGCGCCGCGAGGGACCGCGCGCGGATGGAGTCCGGCAGCGCGAGCGTCAAGGACGTCCAGGCCCTCAGCAGCGAGCTGGAGAACCTCGCGCGGCGCCAGGAGGCGCTGGAGGAGGTCGAGCTCGAGGTGATGGAACGGCTCGAGGCGCACGAGACGGCCCTCGCCGAGCTGACGAAGGCCCGCGACGAGCTGCTCGCGCAGCGGGACGCTCTCGCGGCGGACCTCGAGCGCGAGGTGGCGGCGATCGACGAGCAGGGCCGCGCGGTCCAGGCCGAGCGGGCCGGCCGTGCCGAGGGCCTCGAGGCGGGTCTGGTCGCCCTCTACGACCGGCTGCGGGGTCAGCTCGGCGGGCTCGCCGTCGCCCTGCTGCGTGGGCGCACGTGCGAGGGCTGCCGCCTCGAGCTCAACCCCTCGGACGTCGCGCGCATCACGGCGGCCCCGCCGGAGCAGGTGGCGCGCTGCGAGGAGTGCGGCCGGATCCTCGTGCGGCAGGCGGACGCCGCCCGATGACCACCCGTCGGCTCCTCGTCGAGGCCGACGGCGGGTCGCGCGGGAACCCGGGTCCTGCCGGCTACGGCGCGCTGGTGCGGGACGTCGCGACCGGGGCGGTCCTCGCCGAGCGCGCCGGGCCGCTCGGGGTCGCGACGAACAACGTCGCGGAGTACACCGGGCTCGTCGCCGGGCTGGAGGCCGCCCGGGAGATCGACCCCGATGCGCTCGTCGAGGTCCGGATGGACTCCCGGCTGGTCGTCGAGCAGATGTCGGGGCGCTGGCAGATCAAGCACGAGGACATGCGCCGGCTCGCCGCCCAGGCGCGTGCCGTCCTGCCGGCGGAGCAGGTCACGTACACCTGGGTGCCCCGGGGGCACAACGCCGCCGCGGACGCCCTGGCGAACGAGGCGATGGACCTGCGTGCGGACGTGCGCCGCGACCACGCCGCCGCCGACGACGCGGCGGGGAGCCACGACGACGTCGGCGGGTCGGGCCCGGTGGCCGCCGGTGGCGAGCCGCCCGCGCCGGGCGACCACGCCGACGGCCCCGGGCCCGGGGCGGCCCCCGGGCCGCGTCCCTCCGGCGCCGCGATGCGGTTCGACGACGTCGAGCCGCTCACCGTCCTGCTCGTCCGGCACGGTGAGACCGACCTGACCCTGACGCGGGCCCTGTCCGGCTCGTCGGTCCCCGGCCCTGCGCTGGCCCGGTCCGGGCGTGTCCAGGCCGCGAAGGCCGCCGACCTCGTCCACCGCGTGGGCCGCGCGGTGTGGCCGGACCTGCGCTACCCGAGCCGGGTTCTCGCCTCGCCGATGGTCCGCACGCAGGAGACCGCCGGGGCGATCGGTCGTCGGATCGGTCAGCACGTGCACACGGACCCCGCGTTCGCCGAGGTGGATTTCGGCGAGTGGGAGGGCCTCGCCGTCCCCGAGGTCGAGACCCGGTGGCCCGGTGAGCTGCGGCGCTGGTACGAGGACCCGACGGTCGCCGCCCCCGGCGGGGAGTCGCTCGTGGAGCTCGGCCGGCGGGTCGAGGCCGGCCTGGAGGCGCTGCTCGCCGACGGGACCGGGCGGACCGTGGTGGTCGTGAGCCACGCCATGGCGATCCGGGCCGCCGTCGGCGTCTCGCTGGGGATGCCGGCCCGCGCCTGGCCGTGGCTGCGGATCCAGGCTGCGTCCGTGAGCGTGCTGCGGTGGTGGCCGGACGGGATGCGCGAGGCCGTGACGATCGGCATGCCGACCGATCTCTGATCGCCTCAGGCCCCGGGCACCCCGGCGACGACCAGCGACAGGACGTGGCGGCCCCCGCGGCCCGCACCCAGCTCGGCGTCGAGCAGGTCGGTGCCGACCATCTCCCCGGCGGCGGCGAGCAGCTCGTCGGGGGTCGTCGGCTCGGCGTCGGCGCGGCGCACGAGGTGACGGGTGAGCAGGCCTCGCGTGTGCTTCGCCCAGTGCGACACGACGGTGCGTCGGCCCTCCGCCTCGCGCAGGACCTTCACCTCCACCACCCCCGGGCCGTCCGACGGCGGCTTCCACGCCGCGGCGTACGTGGCCGAGCGGCAGTCGACGACGAGCCGCTCCCGCGCCGCGGCGTCCAGGGCCGTGGCGAGGGGCCCGCGCCAGGCGGTCGCCAGCGGCCCCACGCCGGGCAGGTCCGTCGACATCGAGAGCCGGTACGCCGGGATGCGGTCCTCGGGCGCCACGGCGCCCCACAGCGCCGACACCGTCCGGACCGACCGCTGCGCGCGGGCCAGGGCGACGTCGTCGAGGTCGTCGAGGCCGGCGGCGCCGTAGAGGACGCCGGTGTAGACGGTCCGGGCGGGCGCGGCCGGCGCGTCCCCGAGGGTCACGTTGCGCGCGACCTCGTCGGCGAGCGACGCCCCCACGCCCAGGACGTCGATCGCGTCGCGGCGCCGCGAGGCCCGGACGAGGGCGCGCAGGACGGCGCGCCGGGTGGTGGTCAGCGGGCGGGCGTCGGTGAGGGCCGCGAGATCCACCGGCTCCCCCCGGGCCGGTGCGGTCTTGCCCTCGGAGGGCGGGAGGAGCACGAGCACCCCGGAAGGGTAAGCCGCCGCGGCGCCGTCGTCGGACACCGTCCGCGGGCAACCTGCTGGTCCGGACGGCGCTAGGCTGGTCGGCGGATGAGTCGGCCGGGCGGCCGCGTCGAGGGCGACCTCGCCGAGGAACGTCCGGGCTCCGCAGAGCACGGTGGTGGGTAACGCCCACCCGGGGTGACCCGCGGGACAGTGCCACAGAGAACAGACCGCCACGTCGTGGGCCTCGGCCGGCGACGGGGTAAGGGTGAAACGGTGGTGTAAGAGACCACCAGCGTGCCGGGTGACCGGCACGGCTCGGTAAACCCCACCTGGAGCAAGGTCAGACAGGGAGCGTCCGAGGGCTGCTCGCCCGAGCTCCCGGGTGGACCGCTGGAGGCGTGCGGCAACGTACGTCCTAGAGGGATGGCCGCCACCCGCGCGGGGGCAACCGCGCGCGGGGACAGAACCCGGCGTACAGGCCGACTCATCCACCCCGCGCACGGCGGGGTCCGTCGGACGGAGGTGAGGGGTGGCGCGCAGCCGGATCGGCGCCGCTCTGGCGCGTCTCGCCCGGTCGGGACGCGCCGTGGCGCAGGAGGACGCCCGGACGGTCGACCTCGGCGACGGCATGGCCGTCGTCCTCGTCCGGGACGACACCGTGGGCGAGGTGACCGAGCGCTACGTGGGCATCCGTGGGACGCCGTCGCGCGTGGTCCGGGACGTCGCCCGGGAGCGGCTCACGCGGCAGCAGCTGGCGTCGGGTGAGGAACCCTGGTTCCCGGACGTGGCCGCGCGGCTCGGCGGGCTGCCCGACTGAGCGTCCGAGCACGACGACGCCGCCCCGGCCCGAGGGCGGAGGCGGCGTCGGGAGCGGGTCTGCGGCCCGCTGTGGCGTGCGGGTGCTCAGTAGCGCCGGGCGCGCGAGCGGCGGGTCCGGCCGATGAGCTTGGACAGCAGGGCACCCTTGATGAGTCCGGAGAAGATCCCCATGGTCGTGCCTCCTCGGTGTCGGTTGAGGTCCCCCGACCGTACGGCGGGCCCTCCGTGATCGCGCGGCGAGCGGACGGGGACAGGGCCGTGGACCAGGCCGGACGTCGTCAGGGCGTCACGGCGGGGGCGGGCTCGACGGGGTCCGTCGGCTCGAGCGGGTCCCGGCGTCTCCGGTGGGGGCGGCGGCCGGGTACGACGCCCCGCAGCTCGTCGTACCGCACCGCCAGCACTCCCGCGACGATGAACGCCCCGCCGACGAGCTGGACCGGCACGGGCAGCTCACCCAGGAGGAGCCAGGCGAACAGCAGGCTGAACATGACCTCGGTGAGACCGATGAACCCGGCGATCTTCGAGCCGAGGCGCCGGGTCGCGGCGATCCCGGTGGCGTAGGCGAGGACGGCGGCCAGCAGGACGAGCTCGAGGACGGCCGTCCACCAGGGCACGACCGCGCCGGCCAGGACGACGTCGGCCGTCCCGGCCGTCATCGGCATGACGCCGGCCGCACCGGCCAGGAGGAGCGCGAGGGTCGCCACGACCATGCCGGCCCAGGCCATCACCAGCGGCGGCAGGCCAGCCGCCTCGCGGGCGGACAGCACGAAGTACGTCGCGAGCCCGACGGCGGCGCCGAGGCCCCACAGCACGCCGCGGAGGTCGACGCTGGCGCCGCCGAGGTCGAGGACGAGCAGCAGGCCCGCGACCGCGAGGACGACGCCCGTGAGCGTCCAGCGCCGGGGGCGCTGGCCGTGCCGGGCCCACAGCCAGACGACCACGAGGACGACGCCCAGGTACTCCAGCAGGAGGGCGACGCCGACGGACAGCGTCGTGACGGCGTTGAAGAACGCGAGCTGGACGGCCGCCATCGCCACGACGCCGTAGGTGACCAGGAGCCCGGCGTGCTCCCGCAGCACGTGCCACCGGCCGCGCAGGAGCAGCAGGGACGGGACGAGCAGGACCAGGGCCGCACCGCCGATGCGCGCCGTCACGGCCGCGCCGGGCGACCAGCCGCTGTCGAGCAGGGCCTTGGCGAACGGCCCGGAGCTGCCGAACGCGGCCGCCGAGACGAGAGCCAGGGTCAGCCCCGGACCGAAGGCGGTGACGCGCGGGGCGACCGTGGCGGTCGAGGACATGGGGCTCTCCTGGCGGGCGTGCCGTCACGTGCGCCGCGGCCAGGTCACGGGTGAGGTGGGTCTCGGGTCAGCGCGTCACGGGTAAAGTGGCGAACGGTCGTGACATTAGGAGTCGACACGTCAGGAGTCAAGATGGTGTTCGCCCATGACACGGAGGTCGCGCTGGCGAGCGCGGCCGCGCTGGTGAACACCCTGGGACGCCCCGAGGGCGAGGACAGGCTCACCGCGGTGGCGGACCTCGACGCGTTCGTCCGGACCTGGGACTTCTCGGGCAGCCGGACCCACGACGAGGCCGAGCTCGCGGCGGTCCGCGCGCTGCGCCACGAGCTGCTGCGGCTGTGGACCTGCGAGGACGTCGACGTGCTGGCAGGCGGTGTCAACGTCCTGCTCGCCGACGCGTCCGCGCTGCCCCAGCTCGTCCGCCACGACGGCTGGGGGTGGCACCTGCACGCGACGACGCCGGACCGGCCCCTCGCCACCCGCATGGCGGTCGAGGCGGCGATGGCGCTCGTCGACGTCGTGCGCAGCGAGGAGCTCGAGCGGCTGCGGGTGTGCGCGGCGCCGGACTGCGCCGACGTCCACGTCGACCTGTCGCGGAACCGGTCGCGCCGGTTCTGCGGGTCGGCCTGCGGGAACCGGACCAACGTGGCCGCCTACCGTGCCCGGCGCGCGGGCCGGGTCCCGGCGCAGCCCGGCTCGCGTGGCGCCGGCTGACACCAGGGCCGGTGGCGCTCAGTCGTCCGTGTCGGACGACGACGCGTCGGCGTCGGAGCCCCGCGGGTACTTGGGTCCCTCGTGACCGTCCTCGGTGACCTCCGGGTCGGGGTCCACGGCGAGCGTCGGCACATCGGGCTGCTCGTTGTCGAAGGAGCGCGGCAGCTTGTCGTCCATGCCCCCACCGTGGCACCCGTGGCCGGCGTCCGCATCCGGGCCCGGGGATGCGATCACGAAGGTCCCGGCGTTACCGTGTCTTTGCCCTTCCTCGCCCGGACCACGCCAGGGAGGGCGCCACGCGGCGTCAGGGACGACGGTCGCCACCGGACGGTCCCACGCCCTTGTGAGGGAGGCTGTGCGATGGCGGGCTGGGCCAGGAGAGGGTCTGTCGGGGGGATCACCGTCACGGAGACGCCGGAGGCGACCGTGGCCCACCTGTGGGGGGAGATCGACGACGCGCTGCGCCAGCAGGCGGGCGCCGTGCTCGCCCGGGCGCTGGACCGGAACCTGCCGATCGTGCTGGACACCGGCCGCGTCGAGTTCATCGACTCCGCCGGCATCGCCTTCCTCATCCAGCTGTGCACGATCGGCCGGGAGGAGGGCCTGGCGGTCACGTTGCACGACCCGCCGGCCGTCGTCAGCGAGGTGATCGAGATGCTGGGCCTGACGGAGCTGTTCGACGGTCAGACCCCGGCCGTCAACGCCTGACGTCAGCGTCCGGCGAGGGCCGCGAGCTGCCGCTCGTGCTCGTCGCGCACCCACGGCTCGGCCAGCCGTGGGTCCTCGGGCGTCCGGCCGGCCGCGAGGGCGTCGAGGTAGGCCCGGTCCGCGGCGAGCCGCTGCCGGAGCCCCGCGGCGTCGGTGACGTGCCCGTGGCCCGGCACGAGCACGACCACGCCGTGCGCCGCCGCCGCCGTCTCGAGGGCGTCGAGCGCGCGGTGGTGCTCCCCGATCGGGTGCGCGGCGTCGAGGTCCAGCAGCGGGACCTCCAGGTCCGACAGCACGTCGCCCGCGACGAGGACCCCCGCGTCCGGGACGACGAGCGCGGCCGAGCCGGGGGCGTGCGCGGCGTACGGGACGACGACGACGTCGCGGGACCACGGCAGGGTCAGACCTTCCAGCGGCGTGAGCCGGGCGACCAGCGCCGGGTCGTGACCCGGCGCGCCGTCGTCGGCCGCCATCCGGACGAGCGGACCCCGTTCGCGCAGCGCGGTCGCGGCGCACCGGGGGGTCGCCCAGCGGGGCACGTCCCCGAGCGCGGCGGCCCAGAGCACGTGGTCCCAGTGCGGGTGCGTGGCGAAGCCTGCGTGCGGCGTCCAGCCGTGCGCGCGCACGGTCCGGGCGAGGTCGGCGACGTCGTCGGCCGTCAGCGCCGGGTCGACGACCACGCACGAGCCGTCGGGCGCGACGAGCACCGTCGACGTCGTCGTGTACCGGGCGGCGG
>JACIXM010000088.1 GCA_014360395.1 Actinotalea sp. | reverse complement strand
AAGACGGCGTGCGGGTCGAACTCGCTGGGCGGCCGGGGCCGGCCGACCACGCGCTGGCCCGTGCAGTGCCCCAGGACGTCGGTCCAGGGCTGCCGGACGGCGGCGACCATCCGCCGGGTCATCGCCTCGCGCTCCATCCGGAGCTGGGAGTGCACCGAGGCGACGACGACGTCGAGGCGGCGCAGCAGCTCCGGCTCCTGGTCCAGCGCGCCGTCGTCGAGGACGTCCACCTCGATCCCGGACAGCACCCGGAAGGGGCGCGGTGCGGCTCCGGCGAGCGAGCGGTTGAGCGCCTCGACGCGGTCGAGCTGCGTACGCAGCCGCGCCGGCGACAGGCCGTTGGCGACGGTCAGCCGCGGCGAGTGGTCGGTGATCGCCTGGTACTCGTGGCCGATCTCGATCGCCGCGAGCGCCATGTCGGCGAGGGAGGCCGAGCCGTCGCTGGCGTCGGTGTGCGCGTGCAGGTCGCCGCGCAGCCGGTCCCGCAGCTCCTGGCCCGCGGGGGTCGCCGCGCGGTTCCGCTCGGCGAGCTCGGTCTCGAGCTGGGTGAGCGTCCGGGGCTCCTCCCCCGCCAGGACGGTGGCGATGACCCCGGCCGTGCGGTCCCCGATGCCCGGCAGGTCCTGCCACCGGCCGTCCTGCACGTGGGTGCGCCAGGCGTCGTCGTCGAGGCCGCGCAGCGTGTCGCCGGCCCCGCGGTACGCGCGCGAGCGGTAGGCGGACTCCTGCTTGCGCTCGAGCAGGAAGGCGATCCGGTGCAGGACGGCGACGACGTCGCCCCGGTCGGGCGCCGCCACTCAGGAGGCCCGGCGGCGGGTCGTCTTCTTCGCCGGCTGGTCGGCGCCGTCGTCCTTGGCGCTGCTCTTGGCGGCCCGCTTCGGCGCCGCCCCCTTCGTCGACGCCGCCCCCTTCGCCGGCTTCGTCTGCGCGGTCCTGCCCTTGCGGGGGGGCGACGCCTTCTCGCCCTCGGACTCGGCGCCGTCGTCGTCGGCGGTGGCCTTGCGCCGGCTCGAGCGCCGCGGCGCGGGCTTCTCCTGCGCGGCCGGCGGGGCGTCGTCGGTCCCGGTCCGCCGTTCCCTGGCCCGCTCGACGCTGCGCTGGAGGGCCGAGAGCAGGTCGACGACCTCGCCGCCGCCCTCCTCCTCGCGCTCCGGCTGCCGGACCGAGACGGTGCTGCCGGTGGTCACCTTCGCCTCGATGAGCGCCTCGAGGGCCTCGCGGTAGGCGTCGGAGTACTGGGAGGGGTCGAAGTCGCCGGCGAGGGACTCCACGAGGGAGGAGGCCATCTGCAGCTCCTGCGGGCGGACCTGGACGTCCGCCTCGAGGATCGGGAAGTCCGCGGCGCGGATCTCGTCGGGCCACAGCAGGGTCTGCAGGCAGATGACGTCGTCCCGGACGCGCAGCACCGCCATCGTCTCCCGCTGGCGCAGGGCCACCTTGACCACGGCCATGCGCTCAGTGGTCTTCAGGGCCTCGCGCAGCAGCGCGTAGGGCTTGGCCGCGGTGCGCTCGGGCTCGAGGTAGTACGTCTTGCCGAGCATGATCGGGTCGACCTGCTCCGCGGGGACGAACTCCTCCACAGCGATCTCCCGCTCGGTGGAGATGGGCAGGTCGTCGAAGTCCTCGTCGGTCAGGACGACCATCCGCCCGTCGTCGGTCTCGTAGCCCTTGGCGATCTGGTCGTACGGGATCTCCTCGCCGTCGATGCTGCAGACCTTCCGGTAACGGATCCGGCCGCCGTCCGCCTCGTGCACCTGGTGCAGCGGCACCGAGCGCTCCCCGGTCGCCGCGTAGAGCTTGACGGGCACGTTCACCAGGCCGAAGGCGACGGCGCCCTTCCAGATCGCGCGCATGGAGTCCTCCTCGGTCCGGCCGCCGGCGCCCGGTGGTCGCCGGGCACGCGGCAGTGCAGGTGCTGGTGATCACCCTCATGGGCAGGATGGACCCGTGCAGCCCATGCTCGCCACCCGAGCCGACGCAGACCCGCGGCACGGCAGCGCGCTGCCCCGCGGGCCGCAGTGGGTCTACGAGGTGAAGTGGGACGGGGTCCGCGTCCTGGCGGACACGACCGGGGACCGCCTGCGGCTACGGGCGCGCACGGGCCGGGAGGTCACCGCGGCGTACCCCGAGCTCGGCGGGCTCGCGGCGGTGCAGGGCGCCGTGCTGGACGGCGAGGTCGTCGTGATGGCGGGCGGTGTGCCGTCCTTCGAGGCCCTCGCGGAGCGGATGCACGTGCGGGACCCGGCACGGGCGCAGCGCCTGGCCGCCCGGGCGCCCGCGACGTACATGGTCTTCGACGTCCTCATGCTCTACGGCGTCGACGTCACCCGCAGCCCGTGGCAGGAGCGGCGGGCGACCCTCGAGCGGCTCACGCTGCCGGAGCGCGTCGAGCTCTCGCCGGTGTACGACGACGGTGAGGCGCTGTGGGAGGTCACCGCGGAGCACGGCCTCGAGGGCGTCGTGGCCAAGCGGCGGACCGCGACGTACCAGCCGGGCCGACGTTCACCCGACTGGGTCAAGGTCCCGCACCGGGCGACCCGCACCGCCGCCGTCGTCGGGTGGCGGCCGGAGACCGGCTCCCCGGCCGGCCCGGGCGGACGCGCCGCTGCGCCGTCGGCGGGTGCGCGGCTGGGCGCCGTCCTGCTCGGCGCGCCGGACGAGCACGGCACGTGGCGGTACCTCGGCAAGGCCGGCAGCGGCCTGGCCGGACGGCGCGGCGAGGAGCTGGTGGCCGCGCTGCGACCGCTCGCACGGACCACCCCCGTCCTGCCGCCCGACGACGTCCCGCCGGCCGACGCCCGCGGCGCGGCCTGGTGCGAGCCCGACGTCGTCGTCGACGTCGCCTACCTACACCGGACGCGCGCCGGGAGGTTGCGCCAGCCCGTCGTCCGAGGCCGCCGGACCGACGTCGGCGTGGACGCCTGGGAGGTCCCGTGACACCCCGGGGGCGCAGCACCGACGACGTGCCGCAGTACGTGGAGGTGGCCGGCCGGCGCGTGCGCCTGACCAACCTGGGTCGGGTGCTGTACCCGCAGACGGGGTTCACCAAGGCCGAGATGATCCGCTACTACACGCAGGTGGCGGACGTGATCCTGCCCCAGCTGCGCGACCGGCCCGTGACGCGGATCCGCTTCCCGGACACGGTCGAGGACGAGCGGTTCTTCGAGAAGAACGTCCCCGCCGGCGCGCCGGACTGGCTGCGGCACCGGGTCCTGCGCGCCAGCCCGGAGGACGACGACGCGACCGAGGTCGACTTCCCGTTCCTCGACGACCTCGCCGGGCTCGTGTGGGCCGCGAACGCCGGGGCGGTCGAGCTGCACACGCCGCAGTGGCGCGCCGGCCCCCGCGGCAAGGTCCATCACCCCGACCGGCTCGTCATCGACCTGGACCCCGGCCCGGGAGCCGGCCTCGACGAGTGCGCGGACGTCGCCCACCTCGTCGCCGACCGGCTCGAGGCCGACGGGCTGACGGACACCTACCCCGTGACGAGCGGGAGCAAGGGCCTGCAGCTGTACGCGCCGCTGGACGGGAGGCGGACGGCCCTCGAGGTCCGCGAGTACGCCCGTGAGGTCGCCGGCGTCCTGGCCGCCGAGCACCCGAAGCTCGTCGTCTCGGTCATGCGCAAGGACCTGCGGCCGGGCAAGGTGCTCATCGACTGGAGCCAGAACCACCCCGCGAAGACCACCGTGACGCCGTACTCGCTGCGCGGCCGGTCCGTGCCGATGGTCGCCGCCCCGCGGGACTGGGAGGAGATCGAACCGGGCCTGCGTCAGCTCGGGCCGGACGAGGTGGTCAGCCGGCTCGAGGTCGACGGCGACCTCCTGGCCGACCTGCGCTGATCCGGTGACCGCATCCACGCCCCGTCCAGACGCGCGGCATCACCGACCGGGAGCGTCCCCCGCGACGGGCTGGGTCCTCCGCCGGATCCCACGCAGCCCCGGAGTCCCGGATGCCCTGCAGCCGCACCGAGTTCGTCACGTCCACGCGAGTTCGTCAGCCGGGACTGACGAACTCGGCGCGGAGTGACGACCTCGGCGACCTTGTGACGGGCGTCGGCGACGTCGACGTGCGCGCCCGGTGAGTGAGGCGGTCAGAGCGCGTCGTCGTCCTCGTCGGGGGCTGCCCATCCCGCGGTGAGCTGCAGACCGACGGCCTCGCTCTCCTCCA
Organism: Actinotalea sp.; assembly: GCA_014360395.1. GTDB lineage: Bacteria > Actinomycetota > Actinomycetes > Actinomycetales > Cellulomonadaceae > Actinotalea. The sequence goes on along the minus strand of JACIXM010000088.1, from coordinate 10,121 downwards.
CCAGCGTGGCCAGCAGCTCCGTCACGGTCCGGGATCGCAGGAGCGTGTACTGGTCCAGCGCACCCAGCGGCGCGATCCCGGCGAGCTGCCAGAGCCGCTCCGCCGGGTCGTCGGACAGCTCGACGTCCGGCGACCAGCGCAGCTCCACGAACTCGCTCGCCCGGCGCAGCGTGGCCCGGACCGTGGCCTCGGCCTCGTCGAGAGCGCCGACGGCGGCGTCGTCGAGCTCCAGCGGGGCGAGCTCGCGCACCTGCGCCCGGGGGAACGGGTCGTCCTCGAGCCAGCGCACGACCTCGAACCGCGCGCCACCGACCGCGACGAGGGCGATGAGGCCCTCCCCGACCTCCACCGACGCGATCCGCGCCACCGTGCCCGTGACGAACCGGACGTCTCCCCCACCGACCTCGTGGCCGCGCTCGATGAGCACCACGCCGAACTCGCGCTCCTCCTGCCCCAGCAGCGACGCGAGCATCGCGATGTACCGCGGCTCGAAGACGCGCAGCGACAACGGCATGCCGGGGAGCAGCACGGAGCCGAGCGGGAACATCGGGAGCTCGCGCGTCGCAGCGGCCATGCCCGCGATCCTGCCCCTCCCGGTTCCCCGGGGCGAGCACGGCAGGGACGGTTCTCGGCTGGCCCTCAGCCCAGCCCGCGGGCGCGGCCCTCGATCGCCGGGCAGCGGTCGACGACGACGAGCAGCCCGGCCGCACGGGCCCGCTCCTGCGCCGCCGCGTCGTGCACGCCGAGCTGGAGCCACACAGCCCGGGCACCGACGGCGATCGCCTCCTCCACCACCTGCCCGGCCCGGCTCGAGTTGACGAAGACGTCGACGACGTCCACCGGCCCGGGCACGTCCGCCAGGCGCCGGTACCCCGTCGCGCCGTGGACGGTCTCGGCCCGCGGGTGCACCGGGACGATCTGGTGGCCCAGCCGCTGCAGGTAGGCGGCCACGCCGTGCGCCGGCCGGGCACGGTTCGTCGAGAGACCGACGACGGCCCAGCGCGCCGGCGTGGTCAGCAGTGCGCTGATCTGCTCGTCCGCGACGCCGTCCGTGACCACGACCCCAGACAAGCACAGGTCCCGCCGGGCCGCCGGTCGCCCCTCAGCCGTAGAAGACGCGCTCGACGACGGCGCGCGCCCGCCGGCCGGCCCGCAGGTAGTGCTCCTCGAGCTCCCCGCCGGACCCGGGCGGCATCCCCAGCAGCCGCGCCAGCCCGGCCAGCGCCCGGCGGTCGTGCGGCAGCACGTCGCCGGACGGCCCGCCGGCCCGCCCGGTCCACAGCACGAGGACGTCCCGCAGCTGGGAGCCCAGGGTCCAGGCCTCCTGCAACGTCTCACCGTCCTCCGCCGTGAGCAGGCCGGCCTCCTGCGCGGCCGCCAGGGCGTCGAGCGTCGACGTGGTCCGCAGACCCGGTATCTCGTGGCCGTGACGCAGCTGCAGGAGCTGGGCGGTCCACTCCACGTCGCTCAGGCCGCCGCGGCCGAGCTTGAGGTGCCGGGCCGGGTCGACCCCGCGCGGCAGCCGCTCGGCCTCCATGCGCGCCTTGAGCCGACGCACCTCCCGCAGCACCGCGCTGTCGGCGCCACCGGCGGGGAAGCGCACCGGGTCGACCATCGCGACGAACCGCTCGGCCAGGTCACCGTCGCCGGCCACGGCGCGCGCCCGCAGCAGCGCCTGGCTCTCCCACGGGGAGGACCACCGCTCGTAGTACTCGCCGTACGCGGCGATCGTCCGCACGAGAGGGCCGTTGCGTCCCTCGGGCCGCAGGTCGGCATCCACCTCCAGCGCCGGCTCCTGGCCCAGCTCGCCCAGCAGGGCACGGACCCGCATCGCGATCCCGACCGCCTGCTTCTGCGCCGCGGCCGGGTCGGCGCCGGGCAGCGGGTCGTGCACGAACAGCACGTCCGCGTCCGAGCCGTACCCCAGCTCACGGCCCCCGAGCCGGCCCATCGCGATGATCGCGAACCGGGTCAGCAGCCCCTCCGGACCGCGGCGCACCTCGCTCTCCGCCAGGCGCAGGGCGCCCGCCAGCACCACGTCGGCCGCCGCCGTCAGCGCCTCCTGCGAGGCCCGCGGCGACGTGCGCCGCAGCACCTGGGCGACGGCCGTCCGGGCCATCTCGCGGCGGCGCAGCGCCCGCAGCAGCGTCGCCGCACCGGTCGTGTCGGAGGACCGGGCCAGCAGCGCGTCCGTCTCGGCCGTGAGCCGCTCGACGCCCCGCGGCTCCAGCTCCGCGTCCGAGTCCAGCCACGTGACGGACTCCGGCGACCGCGCGAGCGCGTCCGCCGCGTACCGGGACGTCGACAGCACGCAGGCGAGCCGGTTCGCCGCCACGCCGGAGTCCCGCAGCAGCTTGAGGTACCAGTGGGTGGTGCCGAGCTCGTCGGAGACGCGCCGGAACGCGAGCAGCCCGGCGTCGGGGTCGCTGCCCTCGGCGAACCAGCCGAGCAGGACCGGCAGGAGCTGGCGCTGGATCGCGGCACGGCGCGAGACACCCTCGGTGAGCGCGGCGATGTGCCGCATCGCCCCCGCCGGGTCGCGGTAGCCGATCGCCGCCAGCCGCGCGCGGGCGGCGTCCGGCGCCAGGCTCGCCTCCTCGCGCGTGAGGTGAGCCGTCGCCGGCAGCAGCGGCCGGTAGAACAGCTCCTCGTGCAGGCCCCGGACCTCGCGGCGCACGGACCGCCAGCGCTCCAGCAGCGCCTCGTGGCCCGCGGGCTGCAGCCGCATGGCCCGGGCGAGCCGACGCAGCTCGGGCTCGGTGGTCGGCACGAGGTGCGTCCGGCGCAGGCGGTGCAGCTGGATCCGGTGCTCCATCGCCCGCAGCAGCCGGTAGCAGACCGCCAGGCGCGCGGCGTCCTCGCGGCCGACGTAGCCGCCCGCGGACAGGGCCGCGATCGCGCGCAGCGTGTTGGGGCTGCGGATCGTCTCGTCCGCCCTGCCGTGCACGAGCTGCAGGAGCTGCACCGTGAACTCGACGTCGCGCAGACCACCGACGCCGAGCTTGAGCTGGCGGTCCGCCTCGGCGGCCGGGACGTGGTCCTCGACGCGGCGGCGCATCGCCTGGGAGTCCTCGACGAAGTGCTCCCGCTCCACGGCCGACCAGACCATGGGGCCGACGGCGGCGCAGTAGGCGTCGGCGACGTCGGCGTCCCCGGCGACGTGCCGGGCCTTGAGCAGCGCCTGGAACTCCCAGGTCTTGGCCCACCGCTCGTAGTACGCGCGGTGGCTCGCGACCGTGCGGACCAGGGGTCCCTGCTTGCCCTCCGGACGCAGCGCCGCGTCGACCGGCCACAGCGGGGGCTCCGCCGAGGGGCCGGAGCACGCCCGCGTCAGTGCGGTCGCCAGGCGCGCGCCGACGGCGAGCGCGTCGGGCTCCTCGTGGCCCTCGGCGGGCTCGACGACGTAGATGACGTCCACGTCGCTGACGTAGTTGAGCTCGCGCCCACCCGTCTTCCCCATGCCGATGACCCCCAGGCGGGCGGCGGCATGGTCGGCGTGCTCGGCGCGGGCGAGGGCCAGCGCCGTCTCGAGCGCGGCGGCCGCCAGGTCCGCGAGCGCCGCGGCGACGCCCGGCAGGAGCGACAGCGGCTCGGCGCCGACCAGGTCCGCGCCGGCGATCATCATGAGCCGCCGCCGGTAGGACCGGCGCATCGCGTCGACACCCGCGCTGCCGGTGACGGTGGCCACCGGCGCGCCGTCGTCGTCGTGGGCGCCGACGGCGCGCAGCAGCTCCGCCCGGACGACGTCCTGCGGGGTGCCCAGGGGGTCGTCCTCGGCGAGCGCCGCGACGTCGTCGGGGTGCCGCGCGAGGTGGTCCCCGAGGGCGGTGGAGCCACCGACCACGGCCAGCAGCCGGTCGCGGACGGGCCCCGGCTCGGTGAGCGCCTCCCGGACCGGCACCTCGTGCTCGGTGCCGCGAGCCGCCGTCGCGAGCCGCGTCAGGGCCAGCAGCGCCTCGTCGGGTGAGGCGACCCCGGCGAGTCCGTCCAGGAGGTGCTCCACCGGCGCGTCGGCATCACCGCCCGCGCCGAGGAGCGCGAGCAGGTCGGCCTCGGCCAGCAGCGTGGTGGCCCGGCCCGGCTCCGCGAAGCCGGCCCGGACCAGACGCGCGAACGGACTGACGCGGGTCACAGCACCGGGAGGTACCGCCGCAGCTCGTACGGGGTGACCTGGGCGCGGTACGCCGCCCAGTCCTCCCGCTTGTTGCGCAGCACGAAGTCGAAGACGTGCTCCCCGAGCGTCTCGGCCACGAGCTCGGACTTCTCCATGACGGCGACGGCGCGGCTGAGCGACTCCGGCAGCGGCTGGATCCCGAGCGCCCGGCGCTCGGCGTCCGTGAGCTCCCAGACGTCGTCCTCGGCGCCCTCGGGCAGCTCGTAGCCCTCCTCGATGCCCTTGAGGCCGGCGGCGAGCAGGAGCGCGTACGCCAGGTACGGGTTCGTCGCGGAGTCCACGCCGCGGTACTCGACGCGGGTCGAGTTGCCCTTGCCCGGCTTGTACATGGGGACCCGGACCAGCGCGGAGCGGTTGTTGTGGCCCCAGCAGATGTAGCTGGGCGCCTCCGCACCGCCCCACATCCGCTTGTAGGAGTTGACGTACTGGTTGGTGACCGCCGTGATCTCCGCGGCGTGGTGCAGCAGGCCGGCGATGAACTGCCGGCCGACCGTCGACAGCCCCAGCGGCGCCCCGGGCTCGTGGAAGGCGTTGCGGTCCCCCTCGAACAAGGACACGTGCGTGTGCATGCCCGATCCCGGGTGGTCCGCGAGCGGCTTGGGCATGAACGTCGCGTACAGGTCCTGCTCGAGCGCGACCTCCTTGATGACCGTGCGGAAGGTCATGATGTTGTCCGCGGTCGTCAGGGCGTCCGCGTAGCGCAGGTCGATCTCGTTCTGGCCCGGGCCCGCCTCGTGGTGGGAGAACTCCACCGAGATGCCCATCGACTCCAGGATCGTGATGGCGGCCCGCCGGAAGTCGTGCGCGGTGCCGCGGGGCACGTGGTCGAAGTAGCCGCCCTGGTCGACCGGGACCAGGGGCGCCTCCGGGTCCGCCGGGTTCTCGAAGAGGTAGAACTCGACCTCGGGGTGCGTGTAGAAGGTGAAGCCCTGGTCGCTGGCCTTGGCCAGGGCGCGCTTGAGCACGTAGCGCGAGTCGGCCAGCGACGGCTCGCCGTCGGGCGTGTGGATGTCGCAGAACATCCGTGCCGTGCCGTGCCGCTCCCCACGCCAGGGCAGGACCTGGAACGTCGACGGGTCGGGCTTGGCGAGCATGTCCGCCTCGTACACCCGCGTCAGGCCCTCGATCGAGCTGCCGTCGAAGCCGATGCCCTCCGCGAACGCGGACTCCAGCTCGGCCGGTGCGACGGCGAGGGACTTCAGCGACCCCAGCACGTCGGTGAACCAGAGCCGGATGAAGCGGATGTCCCGCTCCTCGACGGTGCGGAGGACGAACTCCTGCTGCTTGTCCATGCGGCCATCCTGCCGCACCGGGATGACGATCAGGTGAACGCTCCCGTGGCGCGGACACGCCGCGTCGTTAGGGTGACAGCCATGGCGCCGCTGACCATCGCCCTGGCCCAGATCGACACCCGCGTGGGGGACGTGTCCGGCAACGCCGACCGCGTCGTGGAGTGGACCCGCTCCGCCGCCGACGCCGGCGCCCGGCTGGTCCTCTTCCCCGAGATGACGCTGACCGGGTACCCGATCGAGGACCTGGCCCTGCGGGACTCGTTCGCGCGGGCGGCCGAGCGCGCGCTGCAGGACGTCGTCCAGCGGCTCGTGGCGGACGGCCTGGGTGACCTCACCGTCGTCCTGGGCACCCTCGGGCGCACCGAGAACGGCCGAGCCACCAACCAGGCCGTCGTCGTCCGCGGCGGGCAGGTCCTGGCCCGGTACGACAAGCACCACCTGCCCAACTACGGCGTCTTCGACGAGTACCGGATCTTCGCGCCGGGGACGGACCCGTGCGTCGTGGACGTCGACGGCCGCCGCGTCGGCGTGGTGATCTGCGAGGACATCTGGCAGGACGGCGGACCGGTCGCCCAGCTCGCCGCCCAGGGCGTCGACCTGCTCGCCGTCCTCAACGGCTCCCCCTACGAGGAGGGCAAGGGTCACCTGCGCGCGGAGCTCGCGTGCCGCCGCGCCCCCGAGGTCGACGCGCCCGTCGCCTACGTCAACATGGTCGGCGCGCAGGACGACCTCGTCTTCGACGGCGGCTCCTTCGTCGTCGCCGCGGACGGCACGCCCGTGTCCGGCTCCCCGCAGTTCGTCGAGCACCTGCTCGTCTGGGAGCTCGCCGACGACGGCACCCCGGTACCGGGCGTCCTCGCGGCGCCGATGGACCCCGACGAGGAGGTCTACAGCGCGCTGGTGACCGGCCTGCGCGGGTACGTGCGCAAGAACGGCTTCTCGGCCGTGGTCCTCGGCCTGTCCGGCGGCATCGACTCGGCCCTCGTGGCGGCGATCGCCGCCGACGCGATCGGGGGCGAGAACGTCGTCGGGGTGGGCATGCCGTCGCGGCACTCCTCCCAGCACTCCCAGGACGACGCCGCCGACCTCGCGCGGCGCATCGGCGCGGACTACCGCGTCCAGCCCATCGCACCCATGGTCGACGCGTTCGAGGGGCAGATGGACCTGCCGGGCGTCGCCGGGGAGAACCTGCAGGCCCGGATCCGCGGCGTCGTCCTCATGGGGATCTCCAACGTCGAGGGCCAGCTCGTGCTGGCGACCGGCAACAAGTCCGAGCTCGCGGTGGGGTACTCGACGATCTACGGCGACGCCGTCGGCGGCTTCGCCCCCATCAAGGACGTCGACAAGTCCCGGGTGTGGCAGCTGGCGCGGTGGCGCAACACCGCAGCCCTCGACGCCGGCGAGCTGCCGCCGATCCCGGAGAGCTCGATCACCAAGCCGCCGTCCGCCGAGCTCTCCCCCGGCCAGGTCGACACCGACTCCCTGCCCCCGTACGACCTGCTGGACGAGGTCCTGGACGCGTACGTCGAGCACGCCGAGGGCCGAGAGGAGCTGCTCGCCCGCGGCTTCGAGGAGACTGTCGTCGACAAGGTGCTGGCGCTGGTGGACCGCGCGGAGTGGAAGCGCCGTCAGTACCCGCCCGGCCCCAAGGTCACGGCTCTGGCGTTCGGCCGGGACCGTAGGCTTCCGGTGACCAGCGCCTGGCGGGAGCCGAAGGGAACCGATCGATGAACGACTCGTCCGGCACGCCGGTGCGGCGTGTGCGGGTGCACCACCTGCGTCAGGCCAAGGAGCGCGGTGAGCGCATCACGATGCTCACCGCCTACGACGCGCCCACCGCACGGATCTTCGACGACGCGGGCACGGACGTGCTCCTCGTGGGGGACTCGGTCGGCGACAACATGCTCGGCCAGAGCACGACGATCCCCGTGACCGTCGACCAGATGGTCCACCACACCCGCGCCGTCGTCAGCGCGGTGCGGCGCGCGCTCGTCGTGGCCGATCTGCCGTTCGGCTCCTACGAGGCCTCCGCCCAGCAGGCGCACGCCACCGCCGTCCGGTTGATGAAGGAGGGCGGCGCGCACGCGGTGAAGTTCGAGGGCGGCCGCCGGGTGGCCGACCACGTCCACCTGCTGACCTCCACGGGCATCCCCGTCATGGGGCACGTCGGCTTCACGCCCCAGTCGGAGAACGTGCTCGGCGGCAAGCGGGTGCAGGGCCGCGGGGACGACGCCGCCCAACGGCTGACCGAGGACGCGCTCGCGCTGCAGGACGCCGGCGCCTTCGCGGTCGTGCTGGAGATGGTGCCCGCCCCCGTCGCCGCCCGCGTCACCGAGGTGCTCGCCATCCCGACGATCGGCATCGGCGCGGGTCGGGAGTGCGACGGGCAGGTCCTCGTGTGGACCGACATGGCGGGCCTGTCCGACTGGTCGCCCCGGTTCGCCCAGCGGTACGCCGAGCTGGGGACGGTCCTCGGCGCGGCGGCGCAGGCCTACAACGAGGACGTCCGCAGCCGCGCGTTCCCGACCGAGGCGCACAGCTTCACCGAGTGAGGGCGCGGGGCCGCCCGGCCCTCAGTCCTCCCACTCCTTCCACCGGCGGTCCTCCTCGTCCCAGGACTCAGTGCGGCGCTGCGCCTCGGCGAGCGCCGCCTGGGCCTCCTCGCGCGTGGCGTACGGACCCATGCGGTCGGTCCAGGGGCTCTCCTTGCCCTCCTCGACCTCACCGGTCCGGGGGTTGAACCAGAAGCGCTCCGCGCTGTCGTCGTGCCGCTGCATCGCGTGCTCCCTTCGTGACCGGGCGGCGGTCGCCGCCTTCCGTAGACTGCCAGCCATGTCGATCGCGCACGCGCCGACGGGCACGCTGGTGCCCGGGACGGTCAGCCCCCTCCGCGAGGTCCCCCCGCACATCGAGCGCCCCGAGTACGTCGGCAAGAACCGCGAGCTGCGGTTCACCGGCTCCGAGGTCAAGGACGCCGAGACGATCGAGCGGATCCGCATCGCCTCCCGGATCGCGGCGCAGGCCCTCGTCGAGGTCGGCAGGCACGCGGTCCCGGGTGTCACGACCGACGAGCTGGACCGCATCGGCCACGAGTTCCTCTGCGACCACGACGCCTACCCGTCGACCCTGCGCTACCAGCCCCACCCGCGCCAGGTGCCGTTCCTGAAGTCCCTGTGCACCTCGGTCAACGAGGTGATCTGCCACGGCGTCCCCGACTCCACCGTGCTCCAGGACGGGGACATCGTCAACATCGACATCACCGCCTACAAGCACGGCGTCCACGGCGACACCGACGCGACGTTCCTCGTCGGCGACGTCGACCAGGAGTCCCGGCTCCTCGTCGAGCGCACCGAGGAGGCCATGATGCGCGGCATCAAGGCGGTGGCGCCGGGTCGGCAGATCAACGTCATCGGGCGGGTCATCGAGACCTATGCCCGCCGCTTCGGCTACGGCGTCGTGCGGGACTTCACCGGGCACGGGGTCGGCGAGGCGTTCCACTCCGGCCTCGTGGTCCCGCACTACGACGCCGCCCCGCACCACGACACCGTCATCGAGGCGGGCATGGTCTTCACCATCGAGCCCATGCTCAACCTCGGGACACCGGAGTGGGACATGTGGGACGACGGCTGGACGATCGTCACCAAGGACCGTCGCCGCAGCGCCCAGTTCGAGCACACGATCCTCGTGACCGAGACCGGCGCCGAGATCCTGACGCTGCCATGACGCAGCGCGACCCCGCCCACCTGACCGGCACCGCCTTCGGCGTCGACATCGGCGGCAGCGGCATCAAGGGCGCGCCGGTGGACCTGGCCACCGGCGAGTTCAGCGCCGACCGGGTGCGGATCCCCACCCCGCAGCCCTCCACGCCCGAGGCGGTGGCCGCGACCGTCGCCGAGGTGGTGGACTCCTTCCACCTTCCTGCGGAGCTGCCCATCGGTGTCACGTTCCCGGCGGTGATCCAGCACGGCGTGGCCCGCACCGCGGCGAACGTCGACGACTCCTGGATCGGCACGGACGTCACCGCCGTGGTGGCGGCCGCCACCCGCCGCCGGGTGCTCGCGGTCAACGACGCGGACGCCGCCGGGTACGCCGAGACGGTCTACGGCGCCGCGAAGGGCCGACCGGGCGTCGTGCTCGTCGCCACCCTCGGCACGGGCATCGGGACGTGCCTGGTGGTCGACGGGACGCTCGTGCCCAACACCGAGCTCGGGCACCTGGAGATCGACGGGTACGACGCCGAGTCCCGCGCCGCGGACAGCGCGCGCGAGCGCGAGGACCTCTCCTGGGAGCAGTGGGCGGCCCGCCTCCAGCGCTACTTCCGGGTGGTCGAGGACCTGCTCTGGCCCGACCTCATCGTCGTCGGCGGCGGCGTGAGCAAGAAGCACCAGAACTTCCTGCCCCTGCTGGACCTGCGCACCCCGATCGTCCCCGCCGGCCTGCGCAACGCGGCCGGGATCGTCGGCGCCGCGGCGCTCGCCGCCCGCGGGGGCGAGCTGGACTGATGCCGCCGGGGGCTCCGCAGCGGGCGGGGGGCGGGCGCCCCCTGGTCGAGGTGGCGCCGGGCGTCCACGTCACCACCGCCGCCCGGTACACGACGACCTCGCCCGGACCGTGCGCGCGCACGGCTGGACGCCGCACGCAGGCTTCGCCACGCA
>JACIXM010000087.1 GCA_014360395.1 Actinotalea sp. | reverse complement strand
GGACGGGTGGTGCCGTGGCCGCCCGTCGTGGCTGGCACTCGTGTTGACCGAGTGCTAACGGCGGCCTAGATTCTGAACTGGCACTCGACCCCGTCGAGTGCCGACGCAGACTGCACTGACCTCCGCCGGCACCCGCGACGACGGCGAGGCGCGGGCAGGCTGCCGCGATCATCCGTCCGTTCCCACGAATGCGAAGGGGAGGTCCGCTGTGTCGGTCTCCATCAAGCCGCTCGAGGACCGCGTCGTCGTCAGGACGCTCGAGGCAGAGCAGACGACGGCCTCCGGCCTGGTCATCCCGGACACCGCGAAGGAGAAGCCCCAGGAGGGCGAGGTCCTCGCCGTCGGTCCGGGCCGCGTCGACGACAACGGCCAGCGCATCCCGCTGGACGTGCAGGTCGGTGACAAGGTCATCTACAGCAAGTACGGCGGCACCGAGGTCAAGTACGCCGGCGAGGAGTACCTCATCCTCTCCGCGCGCGACATCCTCGCGGTCGTCGAGCGCTGACAGCTCGACGTGACGGGACGCTCCGGCGTCCCGGCCCGCCACCGGTGGAGGGGACGTCCCCGCGCCGGTCGTGACGCACGAAGCCCCGCTCCCGGTTCCGGGAGCGGGGCTTCGTCGTTGCTCAGGTGCGGCAGGACCTGCGCTCGTGCGCGGCGGTCAGGACGCCTTGCGCAGACGCTGCTGGAGGAGCGCGGTCCGCTCCTCCTCGGAGAGGCCCCCCCAGACGCCGTACGGCTCGCGCACGGCGAGCGAGTGCTCACGGCAGGCGTCGATCACCGGGCAGGTGGCGCAGACGGCCTTGGCGGCCTCGGCCCGCTTGCGTCGGGCGGAGCCGCGCTCGCCCTCCGGGTGGAAGAACAGCGTCGGGTCGGCCTCGCGGCACTTGCCCTCGTACTGCCACTCCCACAGGTCCATCACCGGGCCGGGAAGCCGCGAGATCTCCGTCATGTTCCCCTCCATGTCCTGTCGCCGGCGGCGTCGGTCTGATCGCCGCGAACTGGTGCCCAACTTAGAACCGCGTCAGAAGTTGGTCAACCCCCTCGTTCATACTTCTTCGAATCGGCCCAACCGGGTTCTTCGGGCGAACCGGCTGGAACCAGGCGGTAGCGCGGGCGCAGCCGGGGCGCAGGACAGGCGCGTCGGTGCACGTCCTCGCAGGTCACCGGCGGACGACGGAGCGCCGCGAGCAGGCGCGGGTCGACGACGGCGCGCGCGGCCCGCGGCCGCACCCGGTCTGCCGGCGCGGGCTCGTGTCCGCGCCGGTGCGGTGGCGCATCGCGTCGCGAACCGGGCACAATCGAGCCATGGCCAGGTCAGGGTCCCGACGCGCCGACGGAGGCGCCGGGTGGGACGCGGACCGGCGGCCGACCGGGCGCAGCGCGCCGACGACGCCGACCACGGGAGCCGACACGGACGCCAGCGCGGGACCCTCGCTCACCGTCGCGGCCGTCGCGCGCCGGCTGGGCGTCGCCCCGGCGACCCTGCGCACGTGGGACCGCCGGTACGGCCTGGGTCCCTCCGAGCACCTCGCCGGCGCCCACCGCCGCTACTCCTCGGCCGACGTCGCACGCCTGCTCGTCATGCGCCGCCTGACCCTCGAGGGCGTCGCCCCCTCCGAGGCGGCGCGCGCGGCGCTCGCCTCCGACCCCTCCCAGGCGCAGACCGACGTCGTGCACGCGCCGTCCGTGTCCGAGGTGGTCGACGCCTACGCCCACGCGACCCCGATGGCCCCGGACCCGCCGGCGCTCGTGGCCGCCGCCGGCCACTTCGACAACGCCGCCGTGCGCTGGATGCTCTCCCGGGTGCACCCGCGGGACCCGCTGGCATGGTGGACCGACCTCGTGGACCCGGCCCTGCGCACGCTCACCGGGCGCGTCACGCTCGAGGGCCCCGGCGAGCACGCGGCCCCCGCCCTCACCGCCGCCGCCTTCGCCGAGCTCCGCAGCCGGGCCGCGGTGTCCAGCGCGCGGGGGGTCGAGGAGACGGACGAGGCCGGTGCCGCCCGGCCGGGGGTGCTCGCCCTGTCGACCGGGCGCGGGTCGGACCTGCTCGTCCACGTCGTGGCGACCGCCCTGCAGGAGCAGGGGGTGCCGGCCAGGGTGCTGTCCTCGACCACCCCGCGGGCGGCGGTCGAGGCGGTGGCGCGGGTGCGGCCGGCCGCGGTCCTCGTCCATGTCGGCGGCGATGACTCGGACCCCGTGGTCGCCGTCGAGGTCGTGCGCGTCCTCGTCGAGGCGGACGAGACGGTGCCCGTCTTCGTGCAGGGTGACTCCGGCCATCTCGACCTGCCGGTCGCCGCCACCGTGCACCGCGTGCGGACCCTTCCGGGCACGCTCCACGAGGTCGTGGCGACGGTCCGATGAGGTTCACCCCCGTGCGCGGCTCAGGTCCTGGCCGTCCCTGGCCGATGACAACCCCGTACGGCGAACGTCGTGCCGTCGGCGTCGTCGGCGACTGATCGGAAGGAGGCCGATGGCAGGCGTCATCGTGTGCCACGGCTCCTCGAGCGTGCGCGAGAGGGTCGTCGCGGCGGCCCACGGGATCCCCGCCCTCGCACCCGCACGGGCTGCAGCCACGGCCGAAGAGCTCCTCGCGCTCGCCCGGCGCGCCACTCCCGCCCTCGTGCTGCTCGACGCGCACCTGCCGGGCACAGGACCCATCGAGGCGCTGCGCCGGCTGCGGGTCCTCGGGGCGAACCCCGTGGTCATCATGCTCGCCGTGCCCGGTGACGAGATCACCCTGGACCGGGCGATCGCGCTCGGCGCCCGCGGGTACCTCGCGCCCGACGTCGACCGCAGCGAGCTGGCCGCCGTCGCCGCGCACAGCCTCTCCGCGTCGTTCGTCCCGCAGCAGACGCCCCGGGACGAACGGGCTCCCGGCGCCGTCCGGGCCGGTGCGCCGCGCGCCCTCGCCGGCGGCGACCACCCCGTCTCCGTCGGCGCACCGCGCACCGGCGTCCCGCCGACGACGGCTCCGCCCGGCGTCGCGGAGCTGACCAAGCGGGAGCTCGAGGTGCTCTCGGGCATGAGCCACGGGAGGTCCAACGCGCAGATCGGGGCGGACCTGTTCCTCTCCGAGGACACGGTCAAGACCCACGCGCGGCGGCTGTTCCGCAAGCTCGGCGCCTCCGACCGTGCGCAGG
>JACIXM010000086.1 GCA_014360395.1 Actinotalea sp. | reverse complement strand
CTGCGTCGGCACTCGACGGGGTCGAGTGCCAGTTCAGAATCTAGGCCGCCGTTAGCACTCGGTCAACACGAGTGCCAGCCACGACGGGCGGCCACGGCACCACCCGTCCTCGCGCACGGCGCCGCGCCCGGGTCACCGGTCCCTCGCCCTGCGTGCAAGGATCGTCACGTGGACCCGGACGCGCTCTCGGCCCTGCTCCGCCCGGACGGGTGGGCGCTCCTGGGTGCCCTGCCGCCGTACGACGAGCGGCTCGCGATGGTCCTGTCGGACCAGCTCCGCAAGCAGGGCGTCGACCCCGCCCTCGTGGCCGCGGCGTTGACCCAGTCCCGCCTGCGCGCCCGCGCTCGGGAGAAGTTCGACGACTTCGCCGACGGGATGCTCTTCACCCCCGAGGGCCTGGAGCAGGCGACGCGGCTCACCGTCGCCGCCCGGCACGCGCAGCGCTACGCCGCGGCGGGGTGCGCGAAGGTCGCGGACCTGACGTGCGGCCTGGGCGGCGACGCGATGGCGATGGCGGCGCTCGGCCTGCCCGTCCTCGCGATGGAGGTCGACGAGCTGACCGCTGCCCTCGCGACGGTCAACCTGCGCCACTTCCCGGACGCCGAGGTCCGCCACGGCGACGGCCTCACGCTGGACCTGGCGGCCGAGGGGGTCGACGGCGTCTTCGCCGACCCGGCGCGGCGCACGACCGGTGGCCGCCGCCGGCACGACCCGGCCGCGTACGCCCCGCCCCTGGACCGCGTCCTGGCCGTGCGCGAGCAGGTCCCCGCCCTCGGCGTGAAGGTCGGCCCGGCGATCCCCCACGACCTGGTGCCCGAGGACGCCGAGGCCCAGTGGGTCAGCGTCGACGGCGACGTCGTGGAGGCGGGTCTGTGGTTCGGACCCCTCGCGCCCGACGGCCCGGGACGCGGCGCGCTGGTGCTGCGGGAGCGCGAGGCCCACACCCTGCGCACGCCACCGGACGGCCTGCCCCAGCCGGACGTCGGACCGGTGGGGGCGTACCTGCACGAGCCGGACGGCGCCGTCATCCGCGCCGGGCTCGTCGCGCTCGTCGCGGCGCAGGTGCACGGCCGGCTCCTGGACCCCACGATTGCCTACGTGACCTCGGACACGCTCGTGACCAGCCCGGTCGCGCAGGCGTACCGGGTCCTGGACACGATGCCGTTCGGCGTCAAGCGGTTGCGCACGGCGCTGCGGGAGCGGGGGGTCGGACGGGTGACCATCAAGAAGCGCGGGACCGCGGTCGTCCCGGAGCAGCTGCGCAAGCAGCTCGACCTGCGCGGCGACGGCGAGGCGACCGTCGTCCTGACCCGCGTCGCGGGGGCCCAGACCGTGCTGCTCGTGGAGCGTGCCTGATGCAGATCCCCTTCGCCCGGTCCGAACGGTCCTCCCTCGGCGTCGAGTGGGAGCTCGCGCTGGTGGACGCCGACAGCGGCGACCTGCGCCAGGTCGCCCAGACGGTGCTGGACGCCGTCGCCCCGCACGACGGCGAGGAGCACCCGACGATCAAGCAGGAGCTCCTGCTCAACACGGTGGAGATCGTCACCGGCGTGTGCCGCAGCGTCGGTGAGGCCGCCGCGGACCTGGAGCGCAGCATCGCGGAGCTCCGCGAGGTGACGGACCCCCTGCGCGTCGAGCTCATGTGCGCCGGCACGCACCCGTTCGCCCGGTGGAGCAACCAGAAGGTCACCGACAAGCAGCGCTACGCCACCCTCATCGACCGGACGCAGTGGTGGGGCCGGCAGATGCTCATCTACGGCGTGCACGTGCACGTGGGCATCGAGGACCGCGCCAAGGTCCTGCCGATCCTGCGGGCGATGCTCACCTACTTCCCGCACCTGCAGTCCCTCTCCGCCTCCTCGCCGTTCTGGGGCGGCAAGGACACCGGGTACGCGTCCAACCGCGCCCTGATGTTCCAGCAGCTGCCGACGGCGGGTCTGCCGTTCCAGTTCGACCGCTGGGAGGAGCTCGAGGCGTACACCGCGGACATGGTGCACACCGGCGTCATCGACCAGTTCGACGAGATCCGGTGGGACCTGCGCCCGTCCCCCCGGTTCGGGACGCTGGAGATGCGCATCTGCGACGGCGCCTCGAACCTCGCGGAGGTGTCCGCGTTCGCGGCGATGATCCAGTGCCTCGTCGAGCACTTCTCCACGATGCTCGACGAGGGCCGGGAGACGCCCCGCCTGCCGCCGTGGTTCGCGCAGGAGAACAAGTGGCGGTCGGCGCGGTACGGCATGGACGCGATCATCATCACCAGCGCGCGTGGGGACGAGGAGCTCGTCGGCGACGCCGTGGAGCGGATGCTCGTCGACCTCGAGCCGACGGCGGAGCGGCTCGGGTGCCAGGCCGAGCTGGACGGCGTCCGCACGATCCTGCACAAGGGGGCCTCGTACCAGCGCCAACGCGCGGTGGCCCGGCGCAACGGCGGGGAGCTGGACGCCGTCGTCAGCTCGCTCGTCAAGGAGATGCGGGCGGGCCGCCCGCTGTGAGGCGCGCTGCGCTGCCCACGCGGGGCACCTCGACCTGGTCCGCGAGCGGATCGACGGCCGGCAGCACCTCGTGGTCGGTCAGCCCTCGCCCTCGAAGCCGATGAGCCAGCGCAGGCCGTACCGGTCCACGACCTGCCCGTCGGTGGCACCCCAGGGCCGCGTCCGCAGCTCGTCCACGATGCGACCCCCCTCGGAGAGCCCGGAGAACCAGGCGCGGAGCACGGTGGGATCGGCCGCGCCCAGCAGGGCGAACGTCACCCCCTCGCACCGCAGCGGGGCGCCGTCGGGGGCGTCCGCGGCGAACAGCGCGACAGGGCCGTCCGCGAGGTAGCCGTGGGCGATGGCATCGGCCGGGCCGTCGGTCCGGCCGAACTCCTCCAGGGTGTGGAGCTGGACGTCGCCCCCGAAGACGGCGCCGTAGAACGTCAGCGCCTCGCGGGCGGTGCCCGGCAGGTGGAGGTACGGCGTGGGTGCGCTCATCTGGTCGATGCTGCCACCGACGTGCTGCTCGGGCGCTCCGGGAGATCGCCGGCTCACGAGTCGTCAACCGTGCCTGGTAGTTGTCACTACCCGCTACTAGGCATAACCTACTTCTATGTCGGGCACGGAGATCCTCGCCGACGCGAGTCGCGACCCCCAGCTCCTCAAGGGGGTGCTACCGATGCTCGTCCTGCGGACGCTCCAGGAGGAGGAGACGTACGGGTACGCCCTGGTGGTCCGGCTCCAGGAGGCCGGACTGCCCGGTCTCAGCACCGGCACCGTCTACCCGGTCCTTGCGCGGCTGGAGCGTGACGGCCTCGTCACCGCACGGCTCGCCCCCTCTGCCTCCGGGCCGGCCCGGAAGTACTACCGGCCCACCGCTGCCGGCGAGGAGCGGCTGGTTCGCGCCGTCGCCGCCTGGGAGGCCCTCGGGCGCACCGTCGCCCGCGTCCTCGCCCCCGACGACGCGCCTCCTCCACGTCCACCGACCGACCACCCCCCGGGAGCACGAGCATGACCGCACCCACCACGACCGCGCGCGACCGACGCCGGGTCGCCTGGTACCTGTTCCGGCTCGACCTGGCGCTCCAGGGCTTCCCCCGGGCCGAGGCCCGGCAGATCCAGGAGGGCCTGCGGGCCGACCTCGACGACGCCGTCATGCACGTCGGCGCCGGGCGCGCGCTGCACGACCTCGGCTCACCGAGGCAGCTCGCTGCACGGTACGAGGCGGAGCGTGGCCGGCCCGTCCCCCGCGTCCTGGACGGCGCCGTCGCGGCCTTCCTCGTCGGGGCGGGGATCACCCTGTCCTGGTTGAGCTACGTGCTGGGCGCCATCGACACCCTGAGCACGCAGGGCGGCGGTACCGTCGAGCTCTCCTACCTCGCGCTGCCGCTCACGGCCTGGGGCGGACCGAACGGTCTCGGGTTCGACGTCACGCTCAACCTGCCGAGCCTGATGCTCCTCGCGGTCGTCCTCGCCGTGGCCTTCGCCGTGGGCGCCCGCCTCTGGCGCCTGCTGCCCGGGGTCGGCGCCCGCCCGACGGCCTGAGCCCGGACGGGCCTCGGGCCGGGCGCGATCCAGGACGTCCGCTACGCGGCCGGCGAGCCCACGAGCACCTGGGTGAGGGGCATCGAGGAGTCGACCGCCAGGTCCAGCGGCGAGGCCGGCAGCCCGCGGCGCACGACGGCCGCGCCGAGCGCCGCGATCATCGCGCCGTTGTCCGTGCAGTACCGGATCGGCGGGATCCGCAGCTCGATCCCGGCGTGCGCACAGCGCTCCGCCAGCAGGTCCCGCAGCTGGGAGTTCGCGGAGAAGCCCCCGCCGACGACGAGCGTGTCCACGCCGTGCCGCCGGCAGGCGGCGATCGTCTTGGCGGTCAGGACGTCGGCGACGGACGCGGCGAACGACGCGGCGACGTCGGCGAGGGGGATCTCCTCACCCGCGTCCTGCTTCGCCTCGACCCAGCGCGCCACCGCGGTCTTGAGGCCGGAGAAGGAGAAGTCGTCCGCGTGCTTCGCCTGGTCCTTCGCGGCCGTGAGCCCGCGGGGGAACCGGATGGCGGTGGGGTCGCCCTCGCGCGCGAGCCGGTCGATGTGCGGCCCGCCCGGGTACGGCAGTCCGAGGAGCCGGCCGACCTTGTCGAACGCCTCGCCGGCGGCGTCGTCGAGCGTGTGGCCCAGCTCGGTGACGCCGGTGACGGCGTCCTCGACGAGCAGCAGGGACGTGTGGCCCCCGGAGACCACGAGCGCCAGACAGCGGTCCGGGAAGAGCCCGTGCACCAGCTCGTCGACGACGGCGTGCCCGATGACGTGGTTCACCCCGTACAGCGGCTTGTCCAGCGCGACGGCGAGCGCCTTGGCAGCGGCCGCGCCGACGGTCAGGGGCCCGACGAGCCCCGGGCCGGCCGTGACCGCGATCGCGTCGACGTCCGCGAGCGTCACGTCCGCCTCCGCGAGCGCACGCTGCAGGGTCGGCACGAAGGACTCCAGGTGGGCCCGCGAGGCGATCTCCGGGATGATCCCGCCGAACCGGGCGTGCTCGTCCACGGAGCTCGCGACGGCGTCCACGAGCAGCTCGCTCGCGTCCGCCGTCGCCCGCACGAGCGCGACGCCCGTCTCGTCGCACGAGGTCTCGATGCCGAGGACGAGGGCGGAGTCGCGCATGGGCACAGCGTAGGAGGCGGACGTCACCGCAGCGGCAGGCCCATCGTGAACGCGTCGACGTCCTCGGGCTGGTAGTAGCGCCGCCGTCGCGCGAGCACCTCGAAGCCGTGACGACGGTACAGCGCCAGCGCGGGCTCGTTGTCGACCCGCACCTCGAGCAGGACGGCTTGCGCGCCGAGCTCACGGGCCCGGGCGACGAGGGCCTCCAGCAGCACCGTCCCCAGGCCGCGGCGCTGCACCGCCGGGTCCACGCCGATCGTCATCACCTGCCCGACGTCCCCGTCGAACCACAGGCCGGCGTAGGCGACCAGGCGAGGCGGCGTGTCGTCGCCCTGCGGGGCGTCGACGCCCACGTACCAACGACCCTGCGCCCCCAGCTCCTCGGTGAGCATCGACAGGGACCACGCCGAAGGGGCGAAGAGCAGCTCCTCCAGCTCCGCCAGGCGCGGCAGGTCGGCCTCCGTCAGCACCCGCAGGGCGGGTGCCCCGAGCCCCGTGGCGACGGGGACCTCCGCGTCGGCGTCCGCGTCCCGTGCTCCCGCGCTCATCCGGTCGCCCGCCTGCGCCCCCCGGCGGGCATGACGTCCGGGCGACGCAGGTACAGCGGCTCGACGGGCTGGCCGACCCCGAGCTCGGCGCGCGCCAGAGCGAGCCGGGCGAGCACGACCGGGTCCACGTGCTGCGGCCCGCGGTCCGGACCCCCGGGCAGCCCGGCGACGTCGTCGGCGTGCAGGACGGCCCCCGGCCCGACGACGACGGCGTGCGCGAGCGCTCCGGAGGCGACCAGGTCCGCCGGGCGCGCGACACCGGGGCCGTGCCGCAGGGCGAGCGCCCCGGGCGCCTCCGTCCGGGCGGCGTACCGCGCGTGGTAGACCTCCCGGCGGCGGGCGTCGGTGAGCACGACGACGTCGTCGCCCGGCTCGGCCGCGCGGTCACCGAATGCCTGCGCGGCGAGGGCGGCGAGGCTGCACACGCCGTGCACGGGCACCCCGAGCGCGAACGCGAGGGTCCGGGCCGTCACCAGGCCGGCGCGCAGCCCCGTGAACGGCGCCGGTCCCGTGCCCACGACGACGGCCGTGACGGCGCGCCGGTCCGTCCCGGCGTCGCGGAGCACCTCCGCGACGAGCGGCGACAGGAGCTCGGCGTGACGGCGCTGCTCCGGCACGCGCCGCGCCGCGAGCGCGGCGGTGCCGTCGGCGCTGACGAGGGCGACGGTGATGTCCGCGGAGGTGTCCAGGGCGAGCAGCACGGCGCCCATCCTCCCACCGGCGCCGCCCCCGCTCAGTCCAGGCAGAACTCGTTGCCCTCGACGTCCTGCATGACGAGGCAGGACTCGTTCTCCTCGTCTGCGAGGAGCAGGCGCACCCGGGTCGCACCGAGCGGGACGAGGCGAGCGGCCTCGGCCTCCAGTGCCGCGACCCGCTCCTGGCCGGTCAGCCCCGTGCCGACGCGGACGTCGAGGTGCACGCGGTTCTTCACGACCTTCGCCTCGGGGACCCGCTGGAAGAACAGGCGCGGTCCGACGCCCTCCGGGTCGACGCAGGCGAAGGCCGAGCCGCGGCGTTCCGCAGGCAGGGTCTGCTCGAACGCCCCCCACGACGAGAAACCCTCCGGGGGCGGCGGCACCACGTACCCGAGCACGGCGCACCAGAAGCGGGCGACCCGCTCGGGGTCCGCGCAGTCGAACGTGACCTGGACCTGTCGGACCTCTGCCATCCCCTCACGGTAGGTCGCCGTCCGGGCCCGGGCGAGACCCGTCGGGCCTCGGCGTCAGCCCGGCAGCGCCACCCCGGCCCAGCGCGGCCCGACCCCGCGGACGCTGACGTGCCGCGGGCCGACGTCGGCGTGCTCGAGGTCGTCACCGGCCGCCCCGCCGACGGGGCGGGTGATCGTCACCTCCAGGCGGTCCTCCGACAGCACCTCCGCCAGGCCCTCGCCCCACTCGACGACGGTCACCGAGTCCTCGAGGCTCTCGTCGAGGTCGAGCGCGTCGAGCTCCTCCAGGGAGCCGAGCCGGTAGGCGTCCACGTGGACGAGCGCGGGCCCCGCGCCGAGCGGCGGGTGGACCCGCGCGATGATGAACGTGGGCGAGGCGACCTGGCCGCGCACGCCCAGCCCCTCCCCCAGCCCCTGGGTGAAGGTCGTCTTGCCCGCCCCGAGGGGCCCGGTCAGGACCACGAGGTCCCCCGCGCGCAGCACCCCGGCCAGGGCGCGGCCGTAGGCGCGGGTCGCGTCCGCATCCGCGGCGACGTGGACGACGACGGCGCCCGCTCCGGCGGCGTCGTCGGTCCCGCTCCCCTCGGTCCCGTCGGCGGGCGCACCCTCCGTGCGCTGGGCGGTCACGCCAGGTCCTCGTCCACCTGGGCCCCTGCCCCCGCGTCCTGCCCGACGAGCACCCGCGGGACCCTCGCCCCGACCCGCGCGACGATCTCGTAGGAGATGGTCCCGGCCACCTGCGCCCAGTCCTCGGCGGTCGGCTCGCCGTCGGCGCCGGACCCGAAGAGCACCACGGTGTCGCCGGCGCGCTCGGCGGCCTCCGGCCCGAGGTCCAGGACGACCTGGTCCATGCAGACCCGCCCGGCGACGCCGAGCCGCCGTCCGCCGACCTGCACCGGACCGCCCCAGCGGTCCTGCGTGCCCGAGGCATGCCGCGGGACGCCGTCGGCGTAGCCGATCGGGACCAGTCCGAGCACCGTCTCCCGCGTGGTGGTGTAGGCGTGGGCGTAGGACACGCCCTGGCCCGCCGGCACCCGCTTGACCAGGGCGAGCTCCGCCTCCAGGCGCATCGCCGGGGTGAGCCCGAACGACGCCGGGTCCCCGACCTGCGGCACCGGCGACAGCCCGTAGACGGCCAGACCTGGCCGCACGAGATCGAACCGCACGGACGGGTCGGTCAGGGTCGCCGCGGAGTTGGCCAGGTGCCGGACCTCCAGCCGGGCCCCGGCGCGCTCGGCCAGCGCGACGGCGTCGGCGAAGACGCGGGCCTGGCCGCGCACGGTCGGGTGGTCCGGGGCGTCGGCGAACGCCAGGTGCGACCACAGCCCGACGACCGCCACCGCGCCCTCGGCCTGCGCCCGCAGCGCGGCGTCGAGCAGGTCCCCGAGCTCCTCCCGGGTCACCCCGTTGCGTCCCAGGCCGGTGTCGACCTTGACGTGCACCCGCGCGGTGACGCCCGCGGCGCGTGCGGCGGCGAGGACGGCGTCCAGCGCCCAGCCGGCCGCGACGGACAGGTCGACGCCCGCGGCGACGGCCCGGTCCAGCGGCGCGCCCGGCGCGTACAGCCAGGCCAGCACCGGCGCGGCGATGCCGGCCTCGCGCAGCGCCAAGGCCTCGTCGACCTGGGCGACGCCGAGCCAGGTCGCCCCACCCGCCAGCGCGGCACGGGCGCTGGGCAGCAGGCCGTGGCCGTACCCGTCGGCCTTGACGACCGCCATGACGGCGGCGCCCCCGGCGTGCTCGCGCAGGGCGGCCACGTTGGCGCGGATCGCGGCGAGGTCGACGACGGCGCGGGCGGGGTAGCTGCTCACGCGCGTCAGTGTCCCACCGCCCCGCCCTCTGTCGGCGGAGCGCCCCGGCGAGGCCCGTCACGTCCGGACTGCTCACCCCAGCAGCGCCGCGACGGTGCCCGGGAGCGCCCGCGCGACCTCCCCCGCCG
>JACIXM010000085.1 GCA_014360395.1 Actinotalea sp. | reverse complement strand
CCCGCGCACCGGTGCGACGGCAGAACGCCGTGTCAATGGACTCTCCCCCTGACGGAGCCGAAGATCGTCTGTGATCCAGGTCACGACGCTATCGCGCGACCCCGGGCGCGCAACCCGTTCCGGCACGACGGCGTGGCGCGTGAGCGCACCGGGTGCACGACGCACTGGTCCGGGCCGACGAGCGGCTCGAGCCGCTCCGCCCGCTGCAGGGCCGCGAGGATCGCCGGACGGGCGGGCGAGGCGAGGGCTCGGGCAGCCGACGTCGTGCGCTCCATGGCGAGATTTTTGACGGCGCGCACCGTCCCGACCTGGGACCTAGGGCCGTGGACGTCGCGATGCCGACGACGCCCTGGGCGGAGCACCGGTCTCCCGGCGGCACGACTCCTCGCGGCGGCGCGACCCTGCGCGCCTGGGTACCGTGACCGACGTGGACGACGACAGCACGACGCCCTCCTCCGCACCGCGGCCGGACGACGGCGCGCTGCGCGTGGGAGTCGTCGTGGCGTCGGACCGGTGCGCCCGCGGGCAGGCCGAGGACCGGTCGGGCGCGCGTGCCGCGGACCTGCTGCGCGCCGCGGGTCACGTCGTCACCGCGGTGGTCGTCGTCCCCGACGGCGTGGCCACCGTCCGGAACGCGGTCGAGGACGCGGCGCGCGCCGCTGATGTCGTCCTCACCAGCGGCGGGACCGGCGTCGGACCGCGGGACCAGACGCCGGAGGCCACCCGCGCCCTGCTCGCCCGGGAGCTGCCCGGCATCCCCGAGGCCCTGCGCCGCCACGGGGAGGCGCACGTCGCGACGGCGGTCCTCTCCCGGGGCCTGGCCGGCGTCACGGCGTCCGGCGTCGTCGTGGTGAACCTGCCCGGCAGCACGCGGGGGGTCGAGCAGGGGCTCGAGGTCCTGCTGCCGCTGCTCCCCCACGTCGTGGCCCAGGTGCACGGCGCCGACCACTAGCTGCCCCCCGCGTCCGGGCGCACCCCTGGGCCCTGCCGCCCTCAGCCCCCGGCGAAGGGCGGCAGGACGTCGACCGTCGTCCCGTCGGGCAACGTCGTCGCGCCGTCGTCGCAGCGGCGCCCGGCCACGAGGAACGAGCAGCGCGCCAGGACACGCTCCAGCTCCGGGCCGTGGCGGCCGACGACGTCCTGGCGCAGGTCCGCGAGCGTGCCGGCGGACACGTGCTCCGTCTCACGCCCGGCCGCCTCGGCCGCCGCCGCGAAGTAGCGCACGACGATCACGACGAGGCGCTCCGGCCCTCGGCCCAGTGGGCCACGAGGGCGTTGACCTGCTGGACCACGCTCTCGAAGGCCGCGCGGTCGCCGCCGCGAGCGGCGACGGCGTAGCCCGCGAGGAAGGCCGTCAGCGGCACGGCAGGCCGGGCGACCCCGTGCGCCGTGTCCCGGGCCAGGTCCAGCAGGCCCTCGATGTCGACGGCGTCCGGACGCACGTCCAGGGCGTCGACGAGGTGGGCCACCCAGCGGTGCAGCTCGTCGCCGCCGACCGGGGCGGCGGGGGGCACGTCGGTCACGTCGGTCCTCCGGTGGAACGTCCTGGCGAGGTCCGCCACAGCCTCCCACGTGTCGACGTCGGCCGCCCCGACGCCGGCCTCGCGCACGGGCACGGGTACCAGGCCGGCGACGAGCCGTCGCACGGAGCAGTCCCGGACGCCGCCGTCCTCGCGCCGCCGCTCGAGCGCCTCGAGCAGGGCCTCGCGCCGGTAGACGGCGAGCAGGGGCTGGGCCCGTCCGTCGCCGTCCACCGCCCAGGCACCGTCGGCGCCGGGCGCCCCCTGCGCGGCGGCGAGGAGGCCCGGCACGACGTCGGCGGCGAACGGCACGTCGCAGGCCAGGACGACGACGTGCCCGGGCCGCCGGCCGGGCAGGGCGTCCAGCGCCCCCATGCCCGCATCGATCCCCGCCACGGGGCCGCCGTCGGGCGGGTCCTCCAGGACGGTGATCACGCCCGGCCGGGCCAGCTCCGCCCGGCCGACGACGACGACGGCCTCGGCCGACACCGCGGCGTCCAGCGCCCGGTCCAGCAGGGACCGCCCGGCCACCCGGACGTCGGCCTTGCTCACCGTGCGCAGGCGACGGCCACGCCCGCCCGCCAGGACGACGACGTCGTGCGGGAGCGTGGTCACGGCCGGTCGACCGGGTCGTCAGCTCCTGGCGCGGTCCAGTCGCCGGACCGGCCGCCGCTCTTGGCAACGACGCGGACGTCGTCGATCCGCGCGGTCCGGTCGATGCCCTTGACCATGTCCACGACGGCGAGCGCGGCGACGCTCACCGCCGTCAGCGCCTCCATCTCGACCCCGGTCCGGTCCGCGGTCCGCACGGTCGCGGCGATCTCGACCCCGTCGTCCGTGACCTCGATGTCGACGACGACGCCGTGGACGCCGATGACGTGCGCGAGGGGCAGGAGCTCCGGCGTCCGCTTGGCGGCGGCGATGCCGGCGACCCGAGCGACCGCCAGGACGTCACCCTTCGGCACGGTCCCCGACCGCAGCGCGGCGACCACCTCGGGTGCGCACCGGACGCGGCCGCGGGCCGTGGCGCTGCGGACCGTCGTCTGCTTGGCCGTGACGTCGACCATGCGCGCCCGTCCGGCGGGGTCGAGGTGGGTGAAGGGGTGGGCGTCGTCCGGTCGCGTCATGGTCCCCTCGTCGCTCAGCAGCAGGTGTCGCGGCTGACCAGGACGCGCCAGACGTCCGGTCCCTCGGCAAGGTACTGCCAGCCGAGGTGTCCGAGGTCCTCCTGCGCCAGCTGCCGACGCAGCCCGACGGGGTCGTTGTCGTTGGCCAGGACGAGACCCTCGCCCGGCAGGAGGCCGCCGACCGCAGCGATGACCCGGGCGTGCCGCTCGTCGCGCGCCAGCGGTCGCAGGTCGAGGTCGCCCGGCTCGACGCCGACGGCGGCCCGGGGTCCGGCGTCCGCGGTGGTGCTCTCGCCCGGGCGGGCGGAGATCTGCAGGCCGTCCTGACGAGCCCCGCCGCTCTGCGCCGCGTCGGCTCCGCAGCCGCACCCACCGCAGCCGCACCCGCCCGAGGCACCCGTCGCGGCGGCGGCGAGGTCCGGGGCGGCCGCGCCGGGCACCTGGTCCTGCTGGGTCGTGTCGGTCATGGCGACTCCTCGAGGTATCGCGGCGCTGCGGTCGGGGTGGCCGCCGTGTGCCGGGCCGGGTCCGGCCGGTTGCTTTCTACTCCTCTTGTGGGAGAAAATCTACCGTGCCGATCCCCCGCTCCGCACCGGCCGTCCGCCTGCCCCCGGGCGCCCGGCGCGCCGCGCTCCTGCAGGCGCTCGGGACCACCGGCGGGCCCACGACCGTGGCGGCGCTCGCCGAGCTGAGCGGCCTGCACCCCAACACCGTCCGCGCCCACCTCGACGTGCTCGTGCGGGAGGGACGGGCGACCCGGCGCACCGAGGAGCGCGTGAGTCGGGGACGACCCCGCGAGCTGTACGAGGCCACGGGCGCCCCCGACCCGGCCGCCGCCTACGCGGCCCTCGCCCTGCTGCTGGCCGAGCAGCTCGCGCAGGCCGCTGCCGACCCCGCGGCCGAGGGCGAGCGGATGGGTCGGCGGTGGGCGGCCGCGGACGACGCCGCCCAGGACGTCGCGGCCGCGCGTGCTGCGCCGACCGAGCCGGCCGAAGCCACTGGGGCGACCGGGAGCGATGCAGGACCGGCCGACCGTGGCGCGTCCGTCGACAGCGGCGTCGACCGGGTCGTCGCGGTGCTCCGGCGCGCCGGCTTCGCGCCCGAGCTCTCCGGGAACCGCGTGCTGCTGCACAGCTGCCCCGTCCGTCAGGTCGCGCACGCCCAGCCCGCGGTGGTGTGCCAGGCGCACCTCGGTCTGATCCGCGCGACCCTGGAGGCCGCGGAGTCGTCGGTCGCGGCCACGCGCATCGAGCCCTTCGTCGAGCCCGACCTGTGCGTCGCCGTGCTCGAGGAGCCGGCGTCGCCCTCGTCCGCGCCGGCCTGACGACGCGCGGGGTCAGTACCGCGCCTGGCTCGGGTCCACCTCGTCGACCCACGCCAGGACGCCCCCGGCGAGGTGCTCGACGTCGCGCCACCCCGCGGCGAGCAGCGCGAGGCCCGCCTGCTCCGAGCGGACACCGCTGCGGCAGTGCAGGACCACCGGGACGTCGCGGCGCACGCGGTCCAGCGCACTGCCGTCCAGCAGACCGGCCAGGGGGACGGGCTCCGCCCCCGGGATCGCGACGATCGCGCGCTCGGCCGGCTCGCGGACGTCGACGAGCTGCAGGTCCGGTCCACCCGCGTCCCGGGCCGCCAGGCGCGCTGCGAGGTCGCGCGCGCCGACGCGCCGGACGCCGACGTCCGTCCTCGCCGGCGGGCCCGCGACGTCGTCGGTGGCGGGGTGCCGGTGCGCGGGCGCGCGGACGCCGCCCACCAGCGGCACCTCCGCCCACCGCGCCGCGAGGGCGTCGAGCACGAGGACGCGGCCCAGGAGCGGCCGTCCCACGCCGGTGAGCAGCTTCACGGCCTCGGTGGCCATGACGGAGCCGACCTGCCCGCACATCGCCCCGAGCACCCCACCCTCGGCGCACGAGGGCACCGTCCCGGGCGCCGGGGGCGCCGGGAAGAGGTCCCGCAGCTGCACGGGCGCGACGCCGCTGCCCGGCGGTGGGCTGCCCCAGAACACCGCCACCTGGGCGTCGAAGCGGAACACCGAGCCCCAGACCTCCGGTAGCCCGAGGCGGACGCACGCGTCGTTGACGAGGTAGCGCGTGGGGAAGTTGTCCGTGCCGTCCAGGACGAGGTCGTACTCGCCCAGCAGGCCCACGGTGCGCTCGTCCAGACGCAGCCGGTGACGCACGACGTCGACGTCCGGGTCCAGCGCGGCGACGGCGTCCGCCGCGGAGTCCACCTTGGGACGACCGACGTCCGCCACGCCGTGCAGCACCTGGCGCTGCAGGTTGGAGGCCTCGACGACGTCGTCGTCGACGATGCCCAGCCGGCCGACCCCGGCGGCGGCGAGGTACTGCAGGACCGGTGCCCCCAGGCCGCCGGCGCCGACGACGCACACGCGCGCGTTGCGCAGCCGCCGCTGGGCCGTCTCGCCGAGCTGCGGCAGCAGGAGGTGCCGCGACCACCGCTCCCGCTGGGCCGGCGTCAGCGGCGGGCCGGGCTCGACGAGCGGCGGGACGGGTCCGCGGTCGGGCGGGGTCGTCATCCGGCCAGCGTAGGCGTCAGGGAGCGACCCGCAGCAGGCCGGCCGCGCCGCGCTCGGCGTCGACCATGCGGTGCGACACGAACGGGTAGGTGCCGGCCTCGGGCAGGACGAGCTCGACGAAGCCGCCCTGCGCCGGCTCCAGCGCGAGGACCTGGGCGCCGCCCGTCGGGTCTCCGCCCGCTGCCTGCGGCCCGCCGAGGAGGTACGCCCCCTCGGAGTAGACGGTGTCGAACTGCCCGCCGACGACGTGGAAGGCGGTGGAGCGGTTCGGGCCGGCGTCCAGCACCCAGAACCGCACCCGTTCCCCGACGCGCGCCACGAGCGGCTGGTGGCGGTACTGCGTCGCGTGGCCGTTGAACGCGATCCCGTCCGGCTGCTCGGCCACGAGCTTCGCCTCGTCGGTCAGGACGGTCGCCGCCCCGCCGTCGGCGGTGAGGTAGAGCTCGGACTGGACCAGGAGGAACTCCCGGTCCACCGGCTCCAGGACGGGCGGGTCGATGACCACCGCGCCGACCATCCCGTTGGCGAGGTGCAGCGACAGCGGCATGGTCGAGCAGTGGTACATCCAGATCCCGGAGCGGTGCGCCGTGAACGTGTAGGTGAGCCGCTCCCCCGGCTCGATGGTCCGCATCGGCGCGTCGGGAGCCAGGGCGCCGGCGTGGAAGTCGATCGAGTGGCCCAGCGAGCCGTCGTTGACCAGCGTGATCTCGAAGGTGTCGCCGACCGTGCCCCGCAGCGTCGGGCCCGGGAACGTCCCTCCGAAGGTCCACACCGTCCGGCGGACGCCGGGGGCGACCTCCTGCTCGGTCTCGGTCACCTCGAGCGTCACGCGGTGGACCGTCCCCGCCGGCGCCGGGGGCAGCGCGGCGTCCCGCACGACGACGTCGTCCCCGGGCGGCGCGAGCAGGTCGATCGGCACCGGAGGGCCCTGCCCGGCGCGGGCGCCGGGAGCCGAGGCGCCGGGGTGACCCGCTGCCGTCGCTGCACCGGCGACGACGACGTCGAACGTCATGCCCATCTGCCGGTGCCCGGCGACGGAGCACCACCCGGCGAGCGGACGCCCGACCACGCCGACGTCGAGCCGGGCCGTCTCCCCCGGCGCCAGCCGCCCGCTGGACGCCCCGGAGTCCAGGACGAGGTCGTGGACGGCGTCGTCGACGTTCGTCACCACCAGGACCAGCCGGTCCCCGGCGGCGACCTCGACGGACGCCGGCTCGAAGCGCATGTCCCGCGCCTCGACGTCGACCTCGACCACGCGCCCGCTCGCCGGCACGCCTTCGCCCGCCCCGGTGCCGAGGCCGACGGCGGCCGGGTCGCCCGCGACGCCCGCGGCCACGACCAGCACGAGGGCGGCGCCGGCGGCCACCGCCGGTCCGCGCGCGGTCCGGCGGGGCGCCAGGACCTCCGCCGGCGTGATGGTCACCGGGCCCGGTCCGTGGACGGGTGAGGCGCGGCGGACGCGCCGCGACACGACGGCGGCGCGCACGAGGAGCACGAGCGTCGGGACGAGTCCGGCGAGCGCCAGCACCGACGTGCCGACCCGGACGAGGCTGGGCGTCGGCAGCGCGAAGAGCAGCACGCCGCCGTTGACCAGGACGAGCCGGGCACCTGCGCCGCGCTCGGCGACCGCCCGGGCGGCCCGCACGGCGGCCGGCCCGCCCCCGAGCACCATCGGGCCCAGGTGGGACAGGGCGCCGAGGAGGACCTGGGCGGCGAACCCCGCGCCGAGGACCGGAAGCAGGGCGTGCAGGGTCACCTGCACGCCCGCCCACGTCGGTGCCACGGCGACCGCCACGGCCGCGACCAGGACGGCCAGGCCGTACCAGGTCACCGCGGCGACCACCGACCAGGGCGCGAAGCCCTCGGGCCGCCGTCGGCGGGCCTGGTCCCACCACGGGCGGACGGCGACGACGAGACCGGCCAGGTGCAGCGCGAGACCGCCCGCCGCCAGCAGCGGCACGTCGACCAGCGCCCCGCCCGCGCCGACGAGCACCCCCGGGGCCAGCAGGGCCAGCGCGCGCCGGGCCGCCGGCAGGGCACCGTCGGTGACCGGGACCCGCAGCATCGTCGGCCACAGCGTCACGAGCGTGCCCAGGACGGTCAGGCCGACCCAGCCCAGCAGCATCACGAGGACGTGTGCGACGTAGGCGCGGGCGGCGAGGCCGCCGGCGGTGGTGTCCCGCGCGAGGATCACGCCCAGGAGCGCCCCGGCGGGCAGGAAGGTCGCCGCGACGACGAAGTACCAGCTCGTCCAGCCGAGCCGCACCCCGAGGCCGTGGCGGCTGACGTCCACCAGGACGACGGCGTGCCAGACGGCGGCCGCCGCGACGAGGGCCGCGCCGGTGACGACGGCGGCCCAGACCCCGGCGAGCAGGCCCCCGACGACGGCCAGCGCCCCCACGGTGTGCAGGGTCAGGCGCACCGCCTGCCCGCGGTGTCCGCCGCGCAGGGGCCGGCGGCGCACCGCCTCGGCGAAGTGCGCCGACCAGATGTGGATGGCGGTGCTCACCGCTCCGAGGAGGAGCAGGTGCACCATCAGCCAGCCGGCGGCCGGGACCCACCGGTGGCCGGTGGCGACGACCGCGGCGGCCGCGAGCCACGCGACGACGAGGACGTGCACGCGGAGGTGCCAGCGGGCCCGGGCCGGCCGCGGGTTGTTTTTCACACCCGCAACGCTAGGAAAAACGCGGGAAGGTCGCCGGGACGAAGGTCCCTGGTGTGGGCTCAGCCGCCCGTGCGGACGACGGACGTGGCGCTCTCCTCCGCGCCGGGCGGCTCGATCGTCCCGGCGAGCTCGGGCGAGCGCTCGTGCAGCATCCGGTGGATCGTCACGTGCATCCACACGGCGCTGACCAGCGTCAGGACGAACAGCACGAGGAAGGTGGACTGCGGCATGCCGGTCCACTCCTGGAGGTAGGCGAACATCGGCGGCAGGAAGAAGCCACCGAGCGCCCCCAGGGTGCCGACGAGCCCGCCGACCGCCCCGACGTCGTTCGGGAAGTACTCCGGGATGTGCTTGAAGACGGCCGCCTTCCCGACGCCCATCGCCACGCCCACGACGAAGACGAGCGCCGTGAACGTCACGACGTTGAGCTCGTACGGCAGCACCTCCCGCAGCCCACCCGGCTCCATCTCCTCGCTGACCCGGATGACGATGTAGCCGTACGGCATCATGAGGATCCCGGTCGCCACGAGCATCGCCCCGAACGTCCCGTACATGACCACCCGGGCGCCGTACCGGTCGGCGAGGTGACCGCCGAGCGGGCGCAGGAGGCTCGCGGGGAAGATGAACAGGGCGGTGAGCAGGGCCGCTGTCGCGAGCGGCACGTCGAACACGTCGACGTAGTACTTGGGCAGCCATGCCGAGAGGGCGACGTAGGCGCCGAACACCACGACGTAGTAGAGGCTGAAGCGCCAGACGCGCACCTCGCGCAGCGGGCGGAGCATCTCGCGCAGCGGGCGCCCCCGGCCGGGGGTCCGGTCCTGGCGCGGGGTGAGCAGCCACACCGCCGCGGCCATCGACAGCAGGAGCAGCGTGTAGACCAACGGCACGAAGCGCCACCCGCCGAAGGTCAGGCCCGCGATGGTCAGGGAGGGCACCGCCACGATGAGCGAGGGGCCGATGAGCTTCGTCACCGACGCCCCCACGTTGCCCGCCCCGAACAGGCCGAGCGCGAAGCCCTGCCGCTCCCGCGGGAACCAGGCGGAGTTCCAGGCGATGCCGACGCTGAAGGCGTTGCCGGCGAAGCCCGCGAGGAAGGCCAGGACGAGCAGCACGGCGAAGCTGTCGGCCTGGGAGATGAGGAAGGTCGGCACGGCCGTGGCCACGAGCATCGTGATGAAGACGCGCCGTCCGCCGAACCGGTCCGCGAGGATCCCGGCCGGCAACCTCCACAGCGCGCCGTTGAGGATCGCCGTCGCGGTGAGCCAGGACAGCTCGACGTCGCTCAGCCCGAACTCGTCGCGGATGGGGATGCCGAGCACGCCGAACATGAGCCACACGGCGAACATCAGGGTGAAGCCGACGGTCGACAGCACGAGGACGCGCCGCCGGGCCCGCTCCACACCCGGTTCGGTCGACGTGGTGCTGGTGTCCATGGCGCCCCTCCCGGTTTTCCCCGGGCTCCCCCGGCTCAAACCCGAACGCTAGGCCCCGCGTCGGCCGTCCGGAGGGACCAAGGGCCCGGCCGGCGCGTGCACACCGCGGGCCTCACCTGCTGGCCGGGCTCCCCCCGTCCGGGGTCCCGCGCACCGGGGCCGGGCCGAGGCCGACGACGACGCCGTCCCCGAGCAGCACCGGGACGCCCGCCACCTCCCCCAGGGCGACGTGGCCGAGGTCGTGCCGCCGCTCGCTCAGCGGCCCCACGCCCGGCGCCGGCACCTCCCAGCGCACCGCGCCGGTGTCGAGGTCCAGGGCGAGCAGCTGCGCCCGCCCGTGGGTGTGCGTCAGGACCACCACCGTGGCGCCGTCCGTGACCGAACCGCTGCGGGGTGCCAGGCCGGTCGCCTCGGCGGCCCACCGGACGGCGCCGGTGCGCAGGTCCAAGGCCTGCACCTCCTGCCCGACCGCGAGGACGACGACACCCTCGCGGCGCACGAGGAGGTGGGCACCCCGGGCCGGGCCCCGCCACAGCTCGCGGCCCGCGAGGAGGTCGGTGGCGACGAGCTCGCCGGTGTCCGAGCGCCCGGTGAGCCGCACGTCCGGTTCCGAGCCGTCGGAGACGGCCGCGTCGACGAGCAGGCCCTCGAGGACGCCCGTCGGCACGCCGGACCGGTCGAACCAGGTCCCGGAGGGGCCGCGCGACCCGGCCGCGGCGTCGCTCCACGCCCCGAAGCCGTCGGCGGCCGTGCGCACATCGGCGCTGTCCAGGCCCGGGACCGACCCCACGGCCGTGTAGCCACCGGGGTACCAGGCGCCCAGCAGGGCGCCGTCCTGGGCGTCGAGCACCGCTGTCGTGGTGCCGCGCAGCACGACGAAGCCGTCCTGCACCCGTAGCGTCCCGGCCCCGCCGCCGGCCCGGCGTCCACCGCTGCCCGCGACCCGCGTCGACCAGACCGGGGTGCCGTCCCCCGCCCGCGCCCGCGTCACGACGATCGCGCCGTCCCCCTCCGGCTGCGCGGAGACGACGTCGGTGCCGGCGACGGCCTGCCCGTGCGAGGGCAGGTGTGCGGCGTACCGCCGCAGCACCTCACCGTCCTCGGCGTCGACCACCTCGTGCGTCACGATCCCCGGCGGGCCGCCCAGCGACCAGCCACGGGTGCACAGGACCACCGCCGCGCGCCGCGCCTCCCTGTCGGTCAGGCAGCGCTGCACCGGGGCTTCCTCGCCGCGGTCGAGCGTCCAGGCCTCCTGGCCGGTCCGCACGTCGAGGGCGCGGACGCCCCCGCCGTCGGGATCACCGACGAGCACGAGGTGCCCGGCCCGCCAGAGCTGGCCGGCCGGGTGCGACCACCTCTCGGTGAGGGCGAGGTCCAGCGGGGGGACGGTCCCGGGGATCTCGGCGAAGGCGGCGAGGCGCTCGGCGTGCCGACGGTCCTCCACCGTGCCGACGGCGGCCACCGCCACCAGCGCGACGAGGCCCGTGGCGACGGCGAGCCACCGGGCGCGCGTGACGCGGCGGCGCGTCGACGGCTCGCCAGGTCGGGCCGGGCCCGCGGACGCCGCGGCAGGCGCGTCCTCCTCGAGCAGGACGTCCACGAGCTGCTCGGGTCCGCCGTCACGCCCGAGCCCACGCCGACG
>JACIXM010000084.1 GCA_014360395.1 Actinotalea sp. | reverse complement strand
GGTCGCCTGTACGCCGCCGGAGAAACTCCTCCTCCGCGTCGGCACCCGGGGTGACACTGGTCCGGTGCTGATCCAGGTCCTGCGCGAGCGCACGCGCCCCTACCTGGCGCTCGTCGCCGCCGTCGGGGTCCTCCAGCTCGTCCAGGCGATGGCCAACCTCTTCCTGCCCAGCCTCAACGCGCGGCTCATCGACGAGGGCATCGCCCAGGGCGACGTCGGCCGGATCCTCGAGGTCGGCGGCGTCATGCTCGTCGTCACCGCGGTGCAGGTGGTCTGCGCGGTGGGCGCGGTGTGGGCGGGTGCGCGGGTCGCCATGGCCGTGGGCCGGGACCTCCGCGGTGCCGTCTTCGACCACGTCCAGACATTCTCGGCCCGGGAGGTCGGTCGCTTCGGCGCCCCCTCCTTGATCACTCGCACGACCAACGACGTCACCCAGGTGCAGCTCGTCGTCTACCTCGGCCTGACGCTCATGGTCGCGGCACCCGTGATGATGGTCGGCGGCGTGATCATGGCCCTGCGGGAGGACGTGCAGCTGTCCTCCCTGCTCCTGGTCGTCGTCCCCGTGCTGGGCGCCGTGCTCGCCGTCGCGGTGGTGCGGATGCGCCCCCTCTTCCGGGCCATGCAGACCCGGCTGGACGCGATCAACCGCGTCCTGCGCGAGCAGATCACCGGCATGCGTGTCGTGCGGGCGTTCGTCCGCGAGGACCACGAGCGGGAGCGCTTCGACCGGGCGAGCACCGAGCTCATGGACGTCGCCGTCGGGGCGGGCCGGATCATGGCCCTCACCTTCCCCACGGTCTTCCTCGTCCTCAACGTCTCCAGCGTCGCGGTCATCTGGTTCGGTGCCCAGCGCATCGACGCCGGGTCGATGCCGGTGGGCTCGATGGTGGCGTTCCTGAGCTACCTGATGCAGATCCTCATGAGCGTGATGATGGCCGTGATGATGGTCATGGTCATCCCGCGCGCGGAGGTCTCCGCCGAGCGCATCACCGAGGTGCTGGGCGCCGCGAGTACCGTGGTGCCGGCGGCCGACCCCGTCCGCCCGCCGCAGC
>JACIXM010000083.1 GCA_014360395.1 Actinotalea sp. | reverse complement strand
ACCTGCCGGGGACGGACGAGCCGAGCATCTGACCGGCACCACCCACCTCACGGCCGCGGCCCGGTCGCCCTGGGGGCGGCCGGGCCGCGGTCCGTCACCGGTCAGCGGCCGGTGAGCGGCTTCTCAGTGGCCGATCGCGACCTTGAGCGCCTTGGTCGCGGCCGCGTCGCCGAAGGTCTCGTAGGCGTCGAGCACCTGGTCGAAGCCGAAACGGTGCGTCACGAACTTCTCGACCGGCAGCTTCTCCTGCTTGGCCAGCTTGAGCAGCATCCCGAGCGTCGTGGTGTTGACCAGGCCCATGGTGATCGTCAGGTTCGCGATCCACAGGTCCTGGATCGGCAGCTCCACCGGCTTGCCGTGGACGCCGACGTTCGCCACGTGCCCACCGGGGCGCACCATGTCGGTGCACATCCGGAAGGTCGCGGGGATGCCCACGGCCTCGACGGCGACGTCCACGCCGTAGCCGTCGGTGAGGGCCATCACCTGGTCCTTCCAGTCCGCCGCACCGGAGCTCACCCCGTGCGTCGCACCGATGGTCCTGGCCTTCTCGATGCGGTTCTCGTCCAGGTCGATGGCGATGACCTGCGCGGCGCCGTACAGGCCCGCGGTGGCCATGACCGCCAGGCCCACCGGGCCGGCACCGACGACGGCGACCGTGTCGCCCGGCTTCACGCCGCCGTACTGCACGCCCATCTCGAAGCCCGTCGGGAAGATGTCCGACAGCAGGATCCCGGCCTCGTCCGGGACGCCCTCCGGCAGCGCGTACAGGGAGCTGTCGGCGAAGGGGATGCGGGCGTACTCCGCCTGGGTGCCGTCGATGAGGTGGCCGAGGATCCACCCGATGCCGGAGGCGCCCTCGTCCGCCAGGCAGTGCGACGGGTTGCCGCTGCGGCAGTAGGTGCACACGCCGCAGGAGGAGATGCAGGCGACGATGACGCGGTCGCCGACCTTGTGGTTCTGCACCGAGGAGCCGACCTCGACGACGGTGCCGACCCCCTCGTGCCCGAGGATCCGGCCCTCGGTCACGCCCGGGACGTCACCCTTGAGGATGTGCAGGTCCGTCCCGCAGATGGTCGTGGTGTCCATCTTCACGACGGCGTCGGTGGGCGCCTTGACGTGCGGGTCGGGGACGTCCTCCCAGGCCTTCGAGCCGGGGCCGTGGTAGACGAGAGCCTTCATGGTGTTCCTCCAGTCGCCGTTGACTGCGGGGCGGGGTCCCCACCCCGGTGCCCCCAGGGAACACCAGCCGACCGACCCGTCGTGAGGGACGAAGGTCCTCAGCCGAGCCGATCGAGGTAGCGCAGGATCAGCCCCTCGCGCAGCGCCCACGGCGAGACCTCGAGCTCGCGGACCCCGAACGCCTTCATCGTCTCGGCCAGGACGATGCCGCCCGCGACGATCTGGAACGTCCGGTCCTGGGTGATCCCCGGCAGGGCCGGGCGGGCGTCCGCGGGCATCTTCGCCAGGCGCGGCACCCAGTCCTCGACCTGGTCCAGCGACAGGAGGCGCCGGTCCTGGCCACCGACGCCCTCCGCGACGGAGCCGGCCAGCCGCGCCAGCGACCGGATGGTCTTGGACGACCCGACGACGTGCTCGGGCCTGCCCACGTCCGCCAGCTGCTTGACCGCCTTCTTCAGGACGCCGGCGGCGTGCTCGCGCAGCGCGTCGGTCTGCTTCGACGTCGGCGGGTCGTCGTGCAGGAAGCCGATGGTCGAGCGTCCCGCGCCGAGCGGGACGGAGACCGCCACGTCGGGGTCCTCCTCGCCGCCGGCCGCGATCTCCAGCGAGCCACCGCCGATGTCGAGCAGGAGCATCTGCCCCGCCGACCAGCCGTACCAGCGCCGGACGGCGAGGAACGTGATGCGGGCCTCCTCCTCCCCCGACAGCACCTGGAGCCCGACGCCGGTCTCGGACTCGACGAGGTCCAGGACCTCCTGGCCGTTGGGCGCCTCGCGCAGCGCCGACGTCGCGAAGGGCAGCAGCTCGTCGATGCCGGCTCCCTCCGCGTGCTCCGCGGCCTCGCGCACGGCCGTCAGGACGGCCTGCACGCCCTCGTCACTGATCTCACCGGACGGCTCGAGGTACCGCATGAGCCGCAGCACCGACTTCGTCGAGGACTGCGGCACCGGCGGGGCGCCCCGGTGCGCGTCGACGACGAGCAGGTGGACGGTGTTGGACCCGACGTCGAGCACACCCAGTCGCATGTCACCGACCGTAGTGCCGCGTACGCTGCCGTGAGCGGTCGACGCCACGACCGACCACCCGCCGCCGGGGCCGCTCGGTACGACCTGGAGGACGCGTGCGCGAGGAGCCGCAGCCCGCCCGTCCCGCCGCCACCCGCGTCCGGGCAGCGCAGCCGGCCGACGACGACGCCCTGCGGCGCCCCCGGTTCGACGTGCGCGAGCTCGCCGGCGCGGTCGGCGACGTGGGGGTGCTCGTGCCCATCGCGGTCGCGCTCGTCGTCGTCAACGGGGTGTCCGCGACGGCGGCGCTGCTGCCGGCGGGCCTGCTGTACGTCGCCGCCGGCTGGTACTACCGGGTACCCGTCCCCGTCCAGCCGCTCAAGGCGTTCGGCGCCATCGCGATCGCGGCGCAGCTCGGCACCGACGAGATCGCCGCCGGCGCCCTGCTCATGGGCGTGGTGTTCCTCGTCCTCGGTGGCACGGGCCTGCTCGACCGCGCCGCCCGGGTGTTCCCCCTGCCGCTGGTGCGGGCCGTGCAGCTCTCGGTCGGGCTGCTCTTCCTCAAGGTCGCGCTCGGGCTCGTCACCGCGCCGCCGACCACGTTCGCCGACCA
>JACIXM010000082.1 GCA_014360395.1 Actinotalea sp. | reverse complement strand
GCTCACCGGCCGCTGACGGGTGCCGGCCCGCGGCCCGGCCGCCCGGAGGGCGACCGGGCCGCGGCCGTGAGGTGGGTGGTGCCGGTCAGATGCTCGGCTCGTCCGTCCCCGGCAGGTCGATGTGGAAGCGGCGACCGGTGATCTCCTGGACCGTGATGGCGACGAACTCGAGCTTCTCGGTCCCGACCCACGGGCGCAGGGGGAGTCGCTCCGCCTCGTCCGCCGCGATGCCCGTGAGGTGCCGCGCGGTCCCGTGCACCACCACGCTGAGGGCGTGGTCCACGTCGAGCTCGTCGACCTCGAAGGCCACCCCGTGGTTGACCGTCGTGCCGAACAGCTTGCTGCCCTCCGCCGTGCGGAAGACGATCCGGTCGCCGTCGACGACGAAGTTGACCGGCACGATGTCGACCCGCCCGGCCACCTGGTACGCCAGGCGTCCGAGCGCCTGGGCGCGCAGGACGTCCCAGGCCTGCTCGTCGGTGAGGGGAACCACCACGTCCGTCTGCTCCATCACGCCACCTCCCACGTCGGTCGTTCCACACTAGGGCGCGCGCGGCCGCTGCGACCGGGACCTCGGTCGCCGTGTCGCCCTGGCGCGCGGGGCACGGTGGTCCGTGATCGGTCCGTGCACCACGATGGGGGCGTGACCACCACGGACGCCGCCACCCGCCGCCTGCGCTGCGCGCTCTTCGTCGACTTCGACAACGTCTACATCGGGCTCCAGCGGCTCGATCCCGCCGCCGCCGAGGCCTTCGCCACGCACCCCGGCCACTGGTTGTCCGGCCTGGAGAGCGGGACCGACGACGACGGCGACTTCACGCGCCGCTTCCTCGTCCGGGCCTGCTACCTCAACCCGTCGGTCTTCTCCCAGTTCCGGCCCAACTTCACGCGTGCCGGGTTCAGCGTCGTGGACTGCCCGTCCCTGACCCAGCAGGGCAAGAGCAGCGCGGACATCAACCTCGTGCTCGACGCGGTCGACGCGCTCGCGGCGCCGACCCACTACGACGAGTTCGTCGTCGTCTCCGCCGACGCCGACTTCACGCCCCTGGCGCACCGCTTCCGGGCGGCGGACCGGCGGGTCACGATCATCACGGCCAGTCCCGCGGCGAGCGCCTACCGTGCGGTCGCGGACACCGTCATCACTGCCGACGCGCTCACCGAGCTCGTCCTCCCGTCGGCTCCCGAGCGCTTCGGGGAGACCGCAGCGGTGCAGGTCGCGGCGCCGTCGTCGGCGGCCGGCGCCGGCGGCCGACGGCGGGCCGGCTCCCGCCCGGCGGCCGACGACGGCGCCGCCGTGGGGACCGCGAGCCCGGCGCGGGCCGTCGTGCTGCGACAGGTGCGCACGGCCGACCGGCCGCTCAACGGTGGGTCGCTCGCCCAGGCGGCGCAGAAGGCGGACCCGCAGCTGGCGACGACGAGCTGGGACGGGGCCGGCGGCTTCTTCCCCTGGCTCGCCACGGCGGTGCCGGAGGTCGCCGCCTCCGCCGGGTTCGTGTGGGACCCCGCCCGGTTCAGCGAGGCGGACCTGCCCGGCGCCGGGGGCGTGGACCTGCCGCCCCTGCAGCGGCAGGTCGTGGAGGTCACCGAGATCCCGAACCTGCCCACCGAGCGGTACCGCGCGCTCCTGCAGGCCCTGGCCGACGACGTCGCGGCCACGCCGTTCGACCGGCCCGAGACCGCCCGGCGGGTGCGCGACGCGTGCCAGGCCGCCGGCGAGGCCATCGGCAAGGCGTCGGTCAACACCGTCATCGCCGGGGTGCTCTACGCGGGTCTCGACCTCACGGCGCGGCCGGATGCCCGCACCATCGCGCAGACGTGGGCGGAGAACGTCGTCGGGCTGTGCCGAGGCGCGCGGATGGACCTCACGGCCCAGGACGTCGTGGCGATCCGCACGTGGGTGGGCGGCGGCCTGCTCGACCGCTGACCCGCGCCGGAGCGCAGGAGGCGACGGCGGTCAGTCCGCCGGGGCCGCCGCGGCGGCGAACTGGCTGCGGTACAGCGCGGCGTAGGCGCCGTCGGCCGCGAGGAGCTCGTCGTGGCTGCCCTGCTCGACGATCGCGCCCCGCTCCATGACGAGGATCGTGTCCGCGTCGCGGATCGTCGACAGGCGGTGCGCGATGACGAACGACGTCCGCTCGCGCCGCAGGCGGGCCATGGCCTGCTGGACGAGCACCTCGGTGCGGGTGTCGACCGACGACGTCGCCTCGTCCAGCACCAGGATCGCCGGGTCGGCGAGGAAGGCCCGCGCGATGGTGATCAGCTGCTTCTCGCCCGTGCTGAGGTTGCCGGCCTCCTCGTCCACGACCGTGTCGTACCCCTCGGGGAGCGCCTGCACGACGTGGTCGACGTGGGCGACCCGCGCCGCCTCGAGGACGTCCTCGTGCGTCGCCCCGGGGCGCCCGTACGCGATGTTCTCCGCGATCGTCCCCCCGAAGAGCCAGGTGTCCTGCAGCACCATCCCGACGTTGCGGCGCAGGGCCGCCCGGGACATCTGCCGGGTGTCCACCCCGTCCAGGGCGATGCGCCCGGCGTCGATCTCGTAGAACCGCATGAGCAGGTTGACCAGCGTGGTCTTGCCCGCGCCGGTCGGGCCGACGATCGCGACGGTCCGGCCGGGCTCGACCTCGAGGGAGAGGTCGTCGATGAGCGGTGCGTCCGGCTCGTAGCGGAAGGCGGCGTGCTCGAACGTGACGTGGCCGCGCGCGCGGGCCGGTGTGCCGGGCGCCGCGGGCGGGGGCCCCGGCGGGTCCGGCGTCTGCTCGGGTGCGTCGAGGACCTCCACGACGCGCTCGAAGCTCGCGACCCCCGACTGCAGCAGGTTCATCATCGAGGCGATCTGGGTGATCGGCTGGGTGAACTGGCGGGAGTACTGGATGAACGCCTGGACGTCGCCGAGCGTGATCGCGCCGGCGGCCACGCGCAGCCCGCCGACGACGGCGATCGCGACGAACGAGAGGTTCGACAGGAACATCATCGCCGGGTGGATGAGGCCCGAGATGACGTTGGCCTTGAACGCCGCGTCGTAGAGCGCCTCGTTCTCGGCGTGGAAGCGCTCGGACGCGGCCCGCTGCCGGCCGAACACCTTGACCAGCGCGTGCCCGGTGTACATCTCCTCCACGTGCCCGTTGAGCGTGCCCGTGCGCGCCCACTGCTGGACGAACTGCGGCTGCGCCCGCCTGGCGATCAGCGCGGTGAGCAGGCCGGCGGCCGGCACGGTGACGAGGGCCACCACCGCCAGGAGGGGGGAGATCCACAGCATCATCGCCAGGACGCCGAGCACGGTCAGCACGGCCTGGACGAGCTGGCTGAGGGTCTGCTGGAGGGTCTGCGCGAGGTTGTCGACGTCGTTGGTGACGCGGGACAGCAGGTCACCGCGGGCGCGCCGATCGACCTCCGCGAGCGGCAGCCGGTCGAGCTTGGCCTGCACCTCGCGGCGCAGTCCGAAGACGGCCCGCTGCACCACGCCGGTGGTGATCCGGCCCTGGAGCCAGCCGAGCACCCAGGCGCCGACGTAGAGGACCAGGGCGAGAGCGAGCACCCGCGCCAGGAGCGCGGTGTCGATGCCCTCGCCGGGCACGAGCCGGGGGGCCGCGGCCGCGATGGCCGCCAGCTCGTCCTGTCCGGCAGCCTCCAACGACGCGACGACCTCCTCGCGCGTGGCGCCCGCGGGCATCTGCCGTCCCAGGACGCCGGTGAAGATGACGTCGGTCGCCCGGCCCAGGACGTACGGTCCGGCGACCATGGCGGCGACCGACCCGACGGTGAGGACCGCGACGAGCGCCAGCCGCGCGCGCTCCGGCGCGAGGACACCGAGCAGGCGCCGCAGCGACCCGCGGAAGTCCATCGCCTTGGCCGTCGGCATCGTGGCGGCCATCGGGCCGTGGCCCATCGGCCGGCCACCGGGGCCGGGCCCACCGGGCCTACCGGGCCCACCGGGTGCGTGGCCGCCGTGGCCGGACCGGGTCGGCGCGCTCATGCTGCCTCCTCCACGGTCACCTGGGACAGCACGATCTCCCGGTAGGTCTCGTTGGTGTCCATGAGCTCACGGTGCGTGCCCTCGCCGACGACCCGGCCCTCGTCGAGGACGACGATCCGGTCGGCGTGGCGGATCGTGCTGACGCGCTGGGCGACGACGACGACCGCCGCGTCCCGGGTCTCGGGCACGAGGGCTGCCCGCAGGGCCGCGTCCGTGGCGACGTCCAGCGCCGAGAACGCGTCGTCGAAGAGGTAGACGCGGGGCCGCCGCACGAGGGCCCGCGCGATGGACAGACGCTGGCGCTGGCCGCCGGACACGTTCGTCCCGCCCTGGGTGATCGCGGCGTCGAGCCCGCCCATCTCGCGGACGAAGTCCGCGGCCTGCGCCACCTCGAGGGCGCGCCACAGGGCGTCGTCGTCGGCGTCCTCGCGGCCGTCGCGCAGGTTGGAGGCGACGGTGCCGGAGAAGAGGAACGCCTTCTGCGGGACGAGCCCCATCGCGCCCCACACGGTCTCCAGGTCCAGCTCGCGCAGGTCCACGCCGTCCAGCAGCACGGCGCCGGCGGTCGGGTCCTGCAGGCGGGGGATCATCTGCAGCAGCGTCGTCTTGCCGGAGCCGGTGGAGCCGATGACCGCCGTCGTCTCGCCCGGACGGGCCCGCAGGCTCACCCCGCGCAGCACGGGGGCCGCCGCGCCGGGGTAGCGGAACTCGACGTCGCGCAGCTCGACCTCGCCCCGCAGCTGCGGCGGGCGGACGGGGTCGGCCGCCGGCACCACGGTGCTCGCGGCGCCCAGCACCTCGGTGATGCGCTCGGCGGAGACCTCCGCGCGCGGGATGACCATGACCATCATCACGGC
>JACIXM010000081.1 GCA_014360395.1 Actinotalea sp. | reverse complement strand
ATCTCCCTGCTCGGCACCGCCGGGACGCTCCACCTGGTGACGCCCCGTCCCTTCGACCACCTCATCCCGGCGGGGCTGGGCCGGCCGCGCCCCTGGGTGCTCGGCAGCGGCGTCGCGGAGCTCTGCTGCGCCGCCGCCCTGGTCCACCCGCGCACGCGCCGAGGGGGCGCGTGGGCCGCCGCGGCGCTCCTGGTGGCCGTGTTCCCGGGGAACGTCACCATGGCGGTGCGGTCACGTCGTGGGCGGCGTGGGGCGGTCCCGCCCGTGGTGGCCTGGGCCCGGCTGCCGCTCCAGGTGCCGCTCGTCCTGTGGGCGGTGGGCATCGCGCGGCGGGACGTGTCGTGACGTCGCGCCGGTGGCGGGGCGCTCGGCTCAGGCGGGCAGCGGGGTCGTCATGACGGTCGTCACGAGGAAGAGCAGCGAGCCGGCCGCCAGCCCGCCCACGGCGAGGCGGAACGTGCGGCGCTCGTCGTCCATCCGGCCCGCCTGGTTGTGCCGGTAGGCGATGACGAGGAGCCCGGCGCCGGCGATCGTCAGGGCGGCTCCCAGGGCGAGGGTCAGCATCTCCACCCCGACAGTGTGCCGCGTGGTGACGGGGGTAGACGCGCCGAGGGCCGGGGCAGCAGCCCCGGCCCTCGGCGTCGTGCGGCCTCAGAAGCGGCTCGTGCCGTTCGCCCCCGGGGTCGTCTCGGTCTCGTCGGTCCCCGTCGTGGTGAAGGTGCCGAGGTCGTCCGGGGTGCCCGTGGGCGCGCCGGTCGCGCGGTCCGCGGCGTGCTGGCCGCCACCGGAGCCGTCGCCGAAGGGCAGCTTGTCCTTCAGCTCCGGAGCCTTCTCCTTGACGAACGTCGTCGCCTGCTCCTGGACACCGGAGACGGTCTCCTGGACCCGGGGGTTCTCCCAGACCTTCTGGGCCTGGACCTTGATCTTCTCGAACTGCTGCCGCCCGGCGCGGGTGCCGAGCACGTAGCCCACGGCGCCACCGGCCAGGAACACGACCTTGTTCTTCATGGTGATCCCCTCTCGTTCGCGCGGGGGCGCCTCGCGGCGCCGTCCCGGGCCACCAACGTAGGTCGAGGCGTCGCGGAGCGCGCGCCGGGAGGCCCCGACGTGCCCGGCGCGACCGTGCGGCCGGCCGCGGCGACCGGCGTGGCC
>JACIXM010000080.1 GCA_014360395.1 Actinotalea sp. | reverse complement strand
ATCTGCTCGGGGTCGGGCTCGTCGACGTTGATGGTCGGGGGAGCGGTGCGGTCGTGGACGGCCAGCACCGTGAAGATCGTCTCCACCGCGCCGGCACCGCCCAGCAGGTGGCCCGTCATCGACTTGGTCGCCGACAGCGCGACGCCGTCGGCCGCCGAGCCCAGCACGTCCCGGACGCTGCGCGCCTCGATGAGGTCGCCCACGACCGTGGAGGTCGCGTGGGCGTTGACGTGCACGACGTCGGAGGCCTCGACCTCGGCGTCCTGCAGGGCGGCGCGCATCGCGGCGATCTGCCCGCGACCGCTCGGCTCGGGGGACGTCATGTGGTACCCGTCGGCCGACAGCCCGACGCCGGACAGCCGGGCGTACACCCGGGCGCCGCGCGCGGCCGCGTGCTCGGCGCTCTCCAGGACGACGACGCCGGCACCCTCGCCGAGCACGAAGCCGTCGCGCTGCACGTCGTACGGCCGGGACGCGCCCGCCGGGTCGTCGTTGCGGGTCGACAGGGTGCGCGAGGCCGCGAAGGCAGCGATCGGCATGGGGTGGATGGCCGCCTCGGTGCCGCCGGCGACGACGACGTCCGCGCGACCGCTGCGGATCATCTCCATCGCGTAGCCGATCGCCTCCGCGCCGGACGCGCAGGCGGACACCAGCGCGTGCGCACCCGCCCGGGCGCCGAGCTCCAGCTCGACGTAGGCCGTCGGCGAGTTCGGCATGAGCATCGGCACCGTCATGGGCAGCACCCGCCGGGCGCCCTTCGCGCGCAGGGTGTCCCAGGCGTCGAGCGTCGTCCAGATGCCACCGATGCCGGACGAGACGACCACGCCGAGGCGGTCCTGGTCGACCTCGGGCGAGCCGGCGTCGGACCAGGCCTCCCGGGCGGCGACGATCGCGTACTGGGCCGAGGGGTCCATCCGCTTCGTCTCGGGCCGCGGCAGCACGTCGGCGGCCGGCACGGCGAGCTGCGCCGCGAACCGGACGGGGATGTCGTAGGTGTCGGCCCAGTCGTTGTCCAGGGTCCGGGCGCCGGAGGTCCCGGCGAGCGCGGCCTGCCAGGTGCTGGCGACGTCCCCGCCGAGCGGCGTGGTCGCGCCGAGGCCGGTGACGACGACGTCGGGTGCGGTGGTCACGGTTCCTCCAGGGTCGCGGCGGGCCGCGGGGTGCGTGCGGGGGGCGGCGACGGTGTGTC
>JACIXM010000008.1 GCA_014360395.1 Actinotalea sp. | reverse complement strand
CGCCGTGGGCCGAGGCGGGACCGACCACCGCGCCCAGGTCGCCGCCCGCCTCGAAGCAGGTGCGCGTGCCCGTGTGGCACGCCGCACCCACCTGGTCGACCCGGACGAGCACCGCGTCACCGTCGCAGTCCAGCGCCACGGACCTGACGTGCTGGACGTGGCCCGAGGTGTCGCCCTTGCGCCAGTACTCCTGGCGCGACCGGCTCCAGAAGGTGACGCGTCCGCTGGTCA
This sequence comes from Actinotalea sp., assembly GCA_014360395.1. GTDB lineage: Bacteria > Actinomycetota > Actinomycetes > Actinomycetales > Cellulomonadaceae > Actinotalea. Next base: position 17,552 of record JACIXM010000008.1, on the reverse strand, counting down.
GCGTGCGGTGCAGCGCCTCGTCGTCCATCCAGCCGACCATGAGCACGTCCCCGGTGTCGTCCTGCTGCACGACGGCGCACACGAGCCCGGACGCGTCGCGCTTGAGGCGGGCGGCCACGGCCGGGTCGAGGGAGGAGGCGCGGCTCCCGGGGGCGTCGGCAGAGGCGTTCTCGGGCACCGGACGATCCTGCCACGTCGGGCTGCCGGACCGGCCGCGCGTCCCGGGCCGCGGTCGGTCCGGCGGCGCCCCGGTCAGCGGGTCTGCGACAGCCACGCCGCGTGCATCGCGGCGTAGGGACCGTCCTGACCGAGGAGCTCGGCGTGCGGGCCGGTCTGGACCACCCGGCCGGCGTCGACCACGACGACGAGGTCCGCCGCCTCGGCCGTCGAGAGGCGGTGGGCGATCGTCAACGTGCCCCGTCCAGCGGTCAGCTGGTCCAGGGCGCGCGCGATCCGGACCTCGGTGGCCGGGTCCACCGCGCTCGTCGCCTCGTCGAGGACCAGGTAGTCGGCGTCCGCCAGGTGGGCGCGGGCGAGAGCCACGAGCTGCCGCTCCCCCGCGGACAGCCGCTCGCCGCGCTGGCCCACGTCGGCGTGCAGCCCGCCGGGCAGCGCCTCGAGCCAGTCCGCGAGACCGAGGTCGGCGAACGCGCGGGCGACGTCCCGGTCCCGCGCGTCGTCGTCGTCCCAGGTCCCGCGTGCGCCGTAGGCGACGTTCTCCGCGAGCGTGCCGTCGAAGAGGAAGCCTTCCTGCGGGACGAGGACCACGCGCTGCCGCAGACTGCGCAGCCGGACGTCGCGCAGGTCCACGCCGTCGAGCTCGACCCGGCCGTGCACCGGGTCGGCCATCCGGGTCAGGAGCTTGGCCAGGGTCGTCTTGCCGGAGCCGGTCTTGCCGACCACCGCGACCTTGGCGCGCAGCGGCAGGTCGAGGTCGACGTCGCGCAGGACGAGCGGCCCGCCCGGATAGGCGTAGGACACGTCGCGCAGGCCGAAGGCCGCGGGGCCGCGCGGGCTGTCCACCGCGCCGGGGCGGTCGGTCACCTCGGCCTCGGTGTCGATGACGCCGATGACCCGACGCCAGCCCGCCAGGGCGTTCTGCAGCTCGTTGAGGATCTCCGTCGCCATCTGCACCGGTCCGGTGAACAGCTGCACGAGGAAGAGGAACGCCAGGAGCTGCCCGACGGTCAGGCCATCGTCCACGCCCAGGAGCGTGCCGACGACGACGACCGCGGCGAGCACCGCGTTCGCGACGAGGACCCCGCTGGAGAACACGAGGGCGACGCGGGTCTGCGCCCGCACCATCGCGTCCCGCGTGGCCCGCACGGCCCGGTCCACGGTCCGCTGCGTGCGCGCGCCCACACCGTAGGCCCGGATGGTCTCGGCGCCGACGACGGACTCGGAGATCGCCCCGAGCATGGCGCCGACCCGGACGCGCACCTGGGCGTACGCGGCGCTCACCCGCCGCTGCGCGGGCCGCAGGACCAGGACCAGCGGCAGGAAGGAGGCCCACACCACGAGGGTCAGCTGCCAGGAGTAGACGAGCATGAGGGCCGTCGCCACGCCGATCTGCAGCACCGAGACGAGGAGCATGATCCCGCCCCACTGCACGAAGAGCGAGATCGTGTCGACGTCGCTGGTCACCCGGGAGACCAGGCTCCCGCGACGCTCGGTGTTCTGCGTGAGCGAGGACAGGTCGTGCACGTGGCGGAAGGCGCGCGTGCGCAGCTCGGCCAACCCGGACTCGCTCGCCCGGAAGAGCCGGATGTTGACCAACGCCGAGGCACCGCCCGCGACCAGCAGGAACAACGCCGCGCCGGCGACCAGCAGGCCGACCCGGCCCGTGTCCGGGCCGCCGGGGGCGAGGATCCCGGTGTCCACGGTCTGCTGCACCGCGATGGGCACGACGACCCGCCCGCCGGCGGCGACCACCGCGAGCAGGACCGTCAGGGCCAGGCCGTCGAGGAGCTGCGGGGAGATGCGGACGCCGCGGCGCAGCGTCGCCCACGGGCCGAGGGCGCTCGTCGTCTCCAGCCGCACGCCCCCGGCGGTGCCTGCCTGCTCCTCGTCCCGGCGCGTGTCCCGGGCCGTCGTGCTCATCGGGCCTCCTCCAGGGCCGCGGCGCGGCGCAACGACTCCTCCTGGTACGCGGTGGCGAGATCGCGGTAGCCGGGGTCGCGCTCGAGGAGCTCGGCGTGGGTGCCCCGGTCCACGACGGTCCCGCCCTCCAGGTGCACGACCTCGTCGGCCAGCAGCACCGAGGCCATCCGGTAGGCGACCATGACCACCGTCGCCCCGGCGCCCTCCCGTCGCCGGAAGCCGGCGAGGATCTCCTGCTCGACGCGCGGGTCGACGGCCGACGTCGCGTCGTCCAGGACGAGCAGCCGCGGTCGCCGCACGAGCGCCCGGGCGATCGCGATCCGCTGCCGCTGGCCGCCGGAGAGGTTCGCGCCCCGCTCGCCCAGCGGCGCATCGAGTCCACCGGGCAGCTCGCGGACGACGTCGTCGACCCGGGCCAGCCGCAGTGCCTCCCAGACGGCGCCGTCGTCGGGGGCGGTCGGGTCGTCCCGATCGGCCAGCGTCACGTTGGCGCGCACGGTGTCCTCGAACAGGAAGGCCTGCTGGGCGACGAGCGCCACCTGACCCGTGAGGTCCGCGGGGGCGACGTCCCGCACGTCGGTACCGTCCAGGAGGACGCGCCCGGACGTGGGGTCCTGCAGCCGGCTCAGCAGCGAGACCAGGGTCGTCTTGCCGGCGCCGGTGGAGCCGACCACCGCCACCGTCGTACCCGGCCGGACGTCGAGCGTGACGTCGTGCAGCAAGGACAGCGGACCGGTCGGGCCGGGGACGTCGACACCGACGCCCTCCATCCGCACCGTGAGCCCGGTTCCGCCGGCGGGGAGCGGGTGGGTGCCGGGCGCGAGCTCTCCCTCGGCGTCGAGCACGCGGGCGATCCGGTCGTGGCCGACGAGTCCGCGTGGCAGCTCCCCGAGGACCCACCCGAACGCGCGGACGGGCACGGCCATGAGGGTCAGCAGGTAGGCGGCGGACACGATGCCCCCGGTCCCGACCTCGCCGGCGGCGGCCCGGCTCGCGCCGACGAGCAGGACGAGGAGCGTCCCCAGGCTCGGCAGCAGGTCGATCACGGGGTCGAAGATCGCCCGGACGGTGCCGACCTTGACGTTCGCCGCGCGCAGGGTGTGCGTCCGCTCGGCGAAGCGGGCCGCCTCACGGTCCTCCGTGCCGAGGGACTTGACCAGCAGCGCCGCCTCGAAGCTCTCGTGCGCGACGTCGGCCACCTCGGCCCGCAGCTGCTGTGCCCGCGTCACGGCCGGAGACATGTACCGCTGGAAGACGAAGTTCGCCAGGACCGCCAGGGGCAGGACCGTCAGCGCGGTCACCGCGATCCAGGGGTCCACGGCGAACAGCGCCACCGCGGCGACGAGGATCATCGCCACGACGCCGATGGCGAAGGGCAGCGGGTTGAACACGCCGGTGGCGGCCTCGACGTCCGAGCTCGCGTTGGACAGCAGCTGGCCCGTCGGGTGCGCCCGGTGCCAGGACATCGGCAGCCGCACGTACTGGCGCGTCACCGCGCGCCGGTGGTCCGCCTGGATGTCGGAGTAGCCGATCCCGGCGAAGATCCGGCGTCCCGCCACGGAGACGGCCAGCGTCACGGCGACGCCGAGGAGTGCCAGCCCGGCCCACCAGAGCCGCCCGCGGGCGTCCGCATCGCCCGCCAGCGCCGGCACGACGACCTCGTCCGTGGCCCAGCCGAGCACCTGGCTCACCGCCACCGTCATCGCGCCGAACAGGGCCGAGGTCAGGACGGCCAGGACGTACGTCCGGGGCTGGGAGGCCATCCCCCGGCCGATGAGCTGCAGCGAGCGACGGACCGTCCCACCGGTCAACGCCGCCGGTCGGCGGGCGGTCGAGGCGGACCTGCTGGGCTGGGAGCGCGCGGGCACACCGGTCCTTCCTGAGGAGTGGGGGTCGAAACGATTCTTGCACGCGACGCCCGGGTCGCCTCCGGGGCCACGACCGTCCTGCGGGGCGGGCGGGCGGCTGCCGGGGGCGCGCACGCCGCGGCGACCTGACCTGAGCCTGAGGACGGGCCGGCCCCCGGCCCTCCCCGCAGCGCTCCCCGTGCGAGCATGGCGATCATGTCGTGGCACCCTCAGGAGCGCGCCGCCGTCGTGACCGCGCTGCGCGAGGCCGGTCCCGGCGCCCCCACCCTGTGCGCGGGGTGGCGCACCGAGCAGCTGGCCGCACACCTCGTGCTGCGCGAGCGGGACCCGGTGGCGGCTGCGGGCATCGCCTTCCAGCCACTGGCAGCCCGCACCGAGCGACGCACCCAGGAGCTCGGTGCGCGCTCGACGTCACCGGCCGCCTGGGAGGCGCTGGTCGGCCGGGTCGCGCAGGGCCCACCCGTGTGGAGCCCGCTGCACTGGGGCGGCGACGCCGCCCAGCTCGCCGAGCTCTTCGTGCACACCGAGGACGTCCGGCGCGGCGGCCCCCACGGCCGGCGGGTCCCGACGCGGGCCCGCGCGGCCGGGCACACCGCCGCGCTGTGGACGGCCCTGCGGCGCATGGCGCCGCTGCTGCTGCGCTCGACGCCCGTGCCCCTCGTGCTGACGGACGGCGAGCAGGAGCTGCGGGTCGGCCCCCGGTCCGAGGGCTCCACGCCGGCGATGCTGCGCGGCGACGTCGGCGAGCTGATGCTCTGGGGCTACGAGCGGCCGGGCGTCGCGCACGTGGAGCTGGAAGGCGCCCCGGACCAGGTGGCCGCCCTGGAGGCCTTCCGCCCCCGGTCCTGAGCGGGACCGCGCGGGCACCCGCGGCTCCGCGGGGCCGACCTCAGCGGACGGGCACGCCCGCCGCACGCAGGGCGGCCTTCACCTCGCCGACGGTGAGCGTGCCGAAGTGGAAGACGCTGGCCGCGAGCAGGGCGTCCGCCCCGGCCCGGGCGGCCTGCACGAAGTGCTCGACCGTGCCCGCTCCCCCGCTGGCGATGAGCGGGACGGCGACCTCCCGCCGGACGTCGGCGAGCATCTCCAGGTCGAAGCCGTCCTTGGTGCCGTCGGCGTCCATGGAGTTGAGCAGGACCTCGCCCGCGCCGAGCTCGACCGCCCGGCGGGCCCAGGCGACGGCGTCGATCCCGGTGCCGCGCCGGCCGCCGTGGGTCGTCACCTCGTACCCCGACGGGGTGGGCGGGCCGTCGACGACCCGGCGCGCGTCCACCGAGAGCACGAGCACCTGGCTGCCGAACCGCTCGGCGATCTCCGAGACCAGGGCCGGCCGGGCGATCGCCGCCGTGTTGACCCCGACCTTGTCGGCCCCGGCGCGCAGCAGCCGGTCCACGTCCTCGGTCGAGCGGACCCCACCGCCCACCGTGAGGGGCACGAAGACCTCCTCGGCGGTGCGGCGCACGACGTCGTACGTGGTCTCCCGGTCCGAGGACGAGGCGGAGACGTCGAGGAAGGTGATCTCGTCGGCGCCCTCACGGTCGTACCGACGGGCGAGCCCGACCGGGTCCCCGGCGTCCTGGAGGTCGCGGAAGTTGACCCCCTTGACGACCCGGCCGGCGTCCACGTCGAGGCACGGGATCACCCGGACGGCCACCGCCATCAGCTCTCCACCTCCGTCGGGCCGCCGCGGGCGGCGAGGATGTCGACGACGAACACGAGCGTCTCCTCCGCGAGCTCGGTGTCCCCCGCGCCGAAGCCGAGGTTCGGCGGGACGACGAGCATCACCTGGGACCCGACGGTCTGCTCCACGAGCCCGAGGTCCCAGCCGGGCAGGACGGACCCGACCCCGATGGGGAACGGGGTCGGCAGCTCGCCCGGACCCCAGCTGGAGTCGAAGACGGTGCCGTCGGACCACATCACGCCCTTGTACTGCACGATGATGACCTGGCCCGCCTGCACCTGGGGGCCGTTGCCGCGCAGCAACGGCTGGACGACGAGGTCCTCCGGCGGGGCGGTCTCGGGCACGGCGATCTCCGGTTCGCCGTCGTCGGCGAGGGTCACCTCCGGCAGGCCCTCGCGCACCTCCACCGGCTCGCCCGCCGCGCGCGTCGGCAGGATGTCGTAGACGGCGACGGTGGGGCCGCTGCGGTCGCCCTCCGGCGGGACGAGGTGCAGGATCCGGGAGCCGACCGTCCGTCCGCGCAGCGCGTCGTGGATCGCCACGCCGAGAGCCTCCGCGCTGAGCAGGTAGGGCTTGGGCTCCGAAGAGTAGGTCTCGCCCACGAGCGAGCCGTCGGACCCGTCCTCCGCGTAGTAGTCGACGAGCACGGGCCCGCCGTCGACGAGCGCCGGCCCGTCGCCCTCGGCGAGGACCTCGACCGTCGGCTCGGTCACGACGAGCGGGGTCTCGTAGACCAGCTCGGGCGCGTTGCCCGCCTCGCCCTGCACGCTGACCTCACCCACGGCCTCCGGCTCCGCCGTGCACGCGGCGAGCCCGAGGGCCAGCACGAGGGCGACCGCGGTGGTGGCGGTTCGTCGACGCACGCGGGTCCTCCTGATCACGGTTCGGGGAGCGGGACGGTCAGGAACTGTACGTGGTCCGCCTGCCCGGAGGCGTCGCTCCCGGCAGCCGGGCCCGGTCCGGCACGGCGGCGTCACAGGGACTCGAGGAGCCGCTCGACCCGCTCGTCGACGCTGCGGAAGGGGTCCTTGCACAGCACCGTGCGCTGCGCCTGGTCGTTGAGCTTCAGGTGCACCCAGTCGACGGTGTAGTCGCGGCGCGCCTCCTGGGCGCGGCGGACGAAGTCCCCCCGCAGCTTCGCCCGGGTGGTCTGCGGCGGCACCGCCGTGGCCTCGAACGTGTCGAGGTCGGTCACCACCCGCTCCACCATGCCGCGCGCGGCCAGCAGGTTGTACAGACCCTCGGTGCGCGAGATGTCGTGGTAGGCCAGGTCCAGCCGCGCCACCCGGGGGTCGTCCAGGGACAGGTCGTGCTTGGTCCGGTAGCGCTCGATGAGCCGGTGCTTGATGACCCAGTCCAGCTCGCGGTCGACGAGAGTGAGGTCCCCGGTCCGCAGCGCGCGCAGCCCGCGCTCCCACAGGTCCAGCGTCCGCTTGATGACGTCCGTCGGCTCGACCGACTGCGCCACGAAGTCCTGGACCCGGCCGAGGTACTCCTCCTGGATGTCGAGGGCGGTCGCGGTGCGCCCGCTGGTCAGCCGGACGGGGGCACCTCCGGTCATGTCGTGGCTGATCTCGCGGATCGCCCGCATCGGGTTCTCCAGGCCGATCTCCCGCATCGGGATGCCCGCCTCGACCAGGCGCAGCACGAGGTCCGTCGCGCCGGTCTTCAGCAGCGTCGTGGGCTCCGCCATGGAGGAGTCGCCGACGATGACGTGGAGCCGGCGGTAGGCCTCGGCGTCGGCGTGCGGCTCGTCCCGGGTGTTGATGATCGGCCGGGACCGGGTCGTCGCGCTGGAGACGGACTCCCAGATGTGGTCCGCCCGCTGGGAGAGGCAGTACACCGCCCCGCGCGGGGTGGGCAGCACCTTCCCGGCCCCGGTGAGGACCTGACGGGTGATGAGGAAGGGCACCAGCACGTCGGCGAGGCGGCCGAAGTCCCCCTGGCGCCGCACCAGGTAGTTCTCGTGGCAGCCGTAGGAGTTCCCCGCCGAGTCGGTGTTGTTCTTGAACAGGTGGATCCGACCGGGCAGACCCTCGTGCTCGAGCCTCTGCTGGGCGTCGGCCACCAGACCCTCGAGGATGCGCTCCCCGCCCCGGTCGTGCGCGACCAGGTCACGGATGTCGTCGCACTCCGCCGTGGCGTACTCCGGGTGGGAGCCCACGTCGAGGTACAGGCGGGAGCCGTTGCGCAGGAAGACGTTCGAGGACCGGCCCCAGGCCACCACCTTGCGGAACAGGTACCGGGCCACCTCGTCGGCGGAGAGCCCGCGGCCGCTGTCGACCGCGCAGGTGACGCCGTACTCGGTCTCCAGCCCGAAGATCCGGCGCTCCACCGCTCAGCCCTCGACCGGGTCGACGGCCAGGAGGTCCGTGAGCAGCGCCGGGGGCAGGCGCCGGAACGCGCGACGGGGACGGGTGCGGTCCAGGACGGCCACCTCGAGCTGCGCGGGCTCGAGGACCCGCACCGGGCCGTCCGCCTGCGTCCCCAGCACGTCGACGGCGAGCCGCACCACCTGTGCCAGCGCCATCCCCGGGCGCCAGCCGGCCTCGAGCCGCTCGGCGAGGAGCTCCGCCTGCCCGCCGAGGACGACGTGGCCGCGCTCGTCGGCCACCGAGCCGTCGTAGGACAGGCGGTAGATCTGGTCCTCGTCCGGACCGGCCCCCACCTCGGCGACGACGAGCTCGACCTCGAGCGGCTTGGACTCGGTGGTGAAGACGGTGCCGAGCGTCTGCGCGTACGCGTTCGCCAGGCCGCGAGCGGTGACGTCGGACCGGTCGTAGGAGTACCCGCGCAGGTCCGCGTACCGCACCCCGGCGACGCGCAGGTTCTCGAACTCGTTGTACTTGCCGACCGCGGCGAACGCGATGCGGTCGTAGATCTCCGAGATCTTGTGCAGGGCCCGCGACGGGTTCTCGGTCGCGAAGGCGATGCCGTCGTCGTACGCGACGACGACGACCGAGCGCCCGCGGGCGATGCCCTTGCGCGCGTAGTCCGCCCGGTCCTTCATGAGCTGTTCGGGCGAGACGTAGAACGGCATGCTCATGACGCGTCTCCTGCTCCCTCGGTCCCCCGCCGCGCGCTGTCGACCTCGGCGCAGCGCTGCGCCAGCTCGTCGTCGTCGACCCGCAGGTAGCCCGACGCCGTGACCGTGGCGACCACGGGGAAGATCCGGCGCAGCGTGTCGGGGCCGCCCGTCGCGGAGTCGTCGTCGGCCGCGTCGACGAGCGCGTGCACGGCCGTCCGCACCGCGTCGGTGACGTCCATGCCGGGACGCCACAGCTTCTTCAGCGACCCCCGGGCGAAGACGGACCCCGAGCCCACAGCGTGGTGGTCCCGCTCCTCGTAGCGGCCCCCGGTGACGTCGAAGGAGAAGATCCGCCCGACGCCGGCGTCCAGGTCGTACCCGCCGAAGAGCGGCACGACCGCCAGTCCCTGCATCGCCAGGCCGAGGCTGCCGCGCACCATCGTCGCGAGCCGGTTGGCCTTGCCCTCCAGGGACAGGAGCGAGCCCTCGATCTTCTCGTAGTGCTCCAGCTCGAGCTGGAAGAGCCGCACGAGCTCCAGCGCAAGTCCCGCTGTGCCGGCGATGCCCACGGCGGAGTACTCGTCGGCGGGGAACACCTTCTCGATCGTGCGACTGGCGATCATCGAGCCCGCCGTCGCCCGGCGGTCCCCCGCCATGACGACACCGCCGTCGAACGTCAGCGCGACGATCGTCGTGCCGTGCGGCGCCGCGACGTCACCGGCCGGCAACGGGCGCGCGCCCGGCAGGAGGCCGGGGTCGTGCGCGGCGAGGAAGTCCAGGAACGACGACGTCCCGGTCATCCTGAAGGCGGGCGGCAGCGCGCCGGGCAGGTGCGTCATCGGGGATCACTGACCGCCCTTCTGCACGAACCCGCGCACGAAGGACTCGGCGTTGGACTCGAGCACCTCGTCGATCTCCTCCAACAGGGAGTCGACCTCGGCGTCGCGCGCCTGGGCGCTCGGCGCCGCGCCACCGGGCGGGGTCTCGGGGGGCGCTGCGGGCTCCTCGTCCTCACGACGACGCTGGACGTGCTCCTGGCCGGCCATGGTGACCTCCTGCCTCCTCCCCGGCGGACCGGGGACGGTCTGGACACTGTCGATCCTAGGCATGCGGACCGACACGCGGGCCCGCTGTCCGCGCACCGGTGCGTCCGACGGTCGCGATCCCCGGCGCCCGGGTCAGCGGGCGGCGGGCGCGAGCCGGGCGACGAGGTCTGCGGCGTCGGCGCACTCGTCGATCAGCGCGCCCACGTGGGCCCGCGTCCCCCGCCACGGGTCGCGCAGCGGGATCCGCTGCAGCGTAGGCAGTCCCGGGACGTCCAGGACGACCGAGTCCCAGCTCGCCGCGCGCACCTGCTGGCCGTACCGGCGCACCACCGTGCCGCGGAAGTACGCGCGGGTGTCCGACGGCGGCTCGGTGACGGCGTCCTCGACCTCCGCCGGCTCCACCAGCCGCTCGACCGCCCCCGCCGCGAGCAGGCGGTGGTACAGACCGCGCTCGGGTCGCACGTCGGACCACTGGATGTCCATGGCGGCCAGGCGCGGGTGGTCCCAGGCCAGGTGGTCACGGCGGCGCATGCCCTCCAGGAGTCGCAGCTTGGCCACCCACTCCACCTCCCGGGCACAGCTCATCGGGTCCTCGGCCAGGCGCGTCAGCACCCCGTCCCACCGGTCGAGGACGTCCGCCGTCTCCGGGTCGACCTCGGCACCCAGGGCACGGCGCACGGCGTCGAGGTACACGCGCTGGACCTCCAGGGCGGTCAGCTGCCGGCCGTCCGCGAGCGCGAGCCGGTGGGACAGCGTCAGGTCACGGCTCACCTCGCGGACCTCCGCGACGGGGTCGGCGAGCGCCACGTCCTCCACGGCGGCCAGCACCTCGGGCCGGGTCTGCGCCGTCTCCAGGAGCCACAGCACGACGGAGGTGGTCCCCAGGCGCAACCAGGTCGCCACCTCCAACATCGTGGCGTCCCCGATGATCAGGTGCAGCCGGCGCCACCGGGCACGGTCCGCGTGGGGTTCGTCGCGGGTGTTGACGATCGGCCGGCGCAGCGTCGTCTCCAGGCCCACCTCCGCCTCGATGTAGTCGGCCCGCTGGGACAGCTGGAAGCCCGCGGACTGCCCCGCCTGGCCCAGCCCGACCCGGCCGGCCCCGGTGAACACCTGGCGTGTGACGAGGAACGGGATGAGCGCGGCCGCGAGCTGGTCGAAGGGCACCGCCCGGTCCACGAGGTAGTTCTCGTGCGTGCCGTAGGAGGCGCCCTTGCCGTCGACGTTGTTCTTGTACAGGACCACGTCCGGCATCCCGGGTGTGCTCGCCAGCGCCCGGACCGCACGCAGGGCCACCTCCTCCCCGGCCTTGTCCCAGACGACGGCGGCACGCGGACCCGTCACCTCCGGGCTGGAGTACTCCGGGTGGGCGTGGTCGACGTAGAACCGTGCGCCGTTGCTGAGGATCGTCGTGGCGGCCCCGGGATCGTCGTACTCCTCCAGGACAGGTCGCTCCCGGTGCGTGGCGCCGAGGTGGGGGCCGGCCTCGTCCCACCCGGGGGCGTCGTCGTCGGCGCCGGTCTCCGCCGACGGTGCGGGGCGGCTGGGGTCGTCGGTCAGCAGCGACGGGTGGGCAGCGGCCCGCTGGAGGCGGAAGCCGCGGGCGTCCGCGAGGGGGTCCTCGTCCTCGTAGTCCCAGCGGGCACGTCCGGACCCGCTGCTCAGGGCGGCGTAGGCCGACACCACGGTGCTGGACAGCAGCATCGGGTTGGCCTGCGGCCGCCCCGGCTCCACGATGCCGAACTCGGTCTCGATCCCCATCACCCGGCGCACGGTCACCTCGTCAGCCTAGGTCAGCGGCCCGGCGCCGGGGCCGGTCGGCCGCTCAGAGGTACTGGCCGGTGGGCGTCATGGTCTCGATGGAGCGGTGCGCCTCCTTGCCGCCCTTGCCCTGCACGATCGTCCGGATGAACACGATCCGCTCACCCTTCTTGCCGGAGATGCGCGCCCAGTCGTCCGGGTTGGTCGTGTTCGGCAGGTCCTCGTTCTCCTTGAACTCGTCGACGCAGGCGGCGAGGAGGTGGTCCACCCGGATGCCCCGGGTGCCCGTGGCGAGGAACTCCTTGATCGCGGACTTCTTCGCCCGGTCGACGACGTTCTGGATCATCGCGCCGGAGCTGAAGTCCTTGAAGTACAGGACCTCCTTGTCCCCCGAGGCGTAGGTGACCTCGAGGAACTCGTTCTCCGCCGACTCGGCGTACATCCGCTCGACGGTGCGCTGGATCATGGCGTCGACGGCGGCCGCGGCGTCCCCGCCGTGCTCGGCGAGGTCGTCGGGGTGCAGCGGCAGGTCCGGGGTCAGGTACTTCGTGAAGATGTCCAGCGCCGCCTCGGCGTCCGGACGCTCGATCTTGATCTTCACGTCGAGACGCCCCGGCCGCAGGATGGCCGGGTCGATCATGTCCTCGCGGTTCGAGGCGCCGATGACGATGACGTTGTCCAGCCGCTCCACGCCGTCGATCTCGCTGAGCAGCTGCGGCACGACCGTCGTCTCCACGTCGCTGGAGACCCCGGTCCCCCGGGTGCGGAACAGGGACTCCATCTCGTCGAAGAAGACGACGACGGGGGTGCCCTGGGACGCCTTCTCCCGCGCCCGCGCGAAGATCAGCCGGATGTGCCGCTCGGTCTCCCCCACGTACTTGTTGAGGAGCTCCGGGCCCTTGACGTTGAGGAAGTAGCTCGTGCCCGCCGGCACCGCCGTGCCGTCCGGTCCGGGCGTCGTGCGCGTCTGGGCGAGCGAGCGCGCCACCGCCTTGGCGATGAGGGTCTTGCCGCACCCGGGCGGGCCGTACAGCAGGACGCCCTTCGGCGGTCGCAGCCCGTGCTCCCGGTACAGGGCCGGGTGGCTGAACGGCAGCTCGACGGCGTCCTTGATCTGCTCGATCTGGGAGGCGAGCCCACCGATGTCCGTGTAGTCGATGTCGGGGACCTCCTCCAGGACGAGCTCCTCGACCTCGGCCCGGGGGATCCGCTCGAAGACGAAGCCGGTGCGCGACTCGACCGTCAGGGCGTCCCCGACGCGCAGCGGCCCGTCGAGGACCTGGCCGGCCAGGCGCACCACGCGCTCCTCGTCGGCGCGTCCGACGACGAGCGCGCGCCCCTCGCCGAGGAGCTCCTTGATCGTGACGATCTCGCCGACGTTCTCGTAGGCGCCGGCCTCGACGACCGTCATCGCCTCGTTGAGCTTGACCTCCTGGCCCGGGCGCAGCGCCGCGAGATCCACCTGGGGGGCGACCTGGAGCTGCATCTTGCGTCCGGAGGAGATCACCTCCGCCGTGCCGTCCTCCCGGGCCTCGAGGAAGGTCGCGAACGTCGCCGGCGGGCGGCCCAGCTCGTCGAGCTGCTCCTGCATCTCGGCGAGCTTCTCCCGGGCCTGGCGCAGGGCGTCGACGAGCCGCTCGTTCTTGGCGGCCAGGAGCGCGATCTGGCGGGCGTCCTCGGCGGCGCGGCGACGCTGCGCGTAGTGCTCCGCGGTGCTCGGGACGGGGCCGCGGGCGGGCGGTCCTGCCGGTCCGCCCTCGCGCTCGGGCCCCGTCGCGCGCCGGTCCTCGTGCTCAGGCGTCTGGCTCATGGTGCCTCCCTCGACGAGCCCGGTCCCGACGTCGGCCGACGTCGGGGCGGTCTGCCTCGCGCCTCCACCCTACGTCCGGGACCCCCGACGCAGCGGGGACGCGCTCAGGAGTCGGACAGCGACGCCTCGGTGCCCGACGTCGCGCCGCCCTGCGCGCGCAGGCCCTCCGCGCGCAGGTCCTCCGTCGCGCCGAGGTCGCGGCGGACGCGGCGCACCTTCTTGTCCGAGATCGCCCGCTCGCCGAGCTCCTCGGGCGTCCACGCGGCGTCGTCCGCGGGGTAGGAACCCTTCGCCGGGCGCCGCTTGCGCTCGGGCGCGACGACGCCGTCGGCCATGCGGCGGGTGGTCAGGAGGAAGCCGGTGTGCCCGATCATCCGGTGCTGGGGCCGCACCGCGAGCCCCTCGAGGTGCCAGCCGCGGACCATCGACTCCCAGGCCTGCGGCTCGGTGAACCTGCCGTCGGCCCGCAGGTCCTCCGCCAGGCGCGACAGCTGCGTCGTCGTCGCGACGTAGGCGACCAGGACGCCGCCGGGCGCCAGGGCCCGGGCCACGGCGTCGACGTTCTCCCAGGGGGCGAGCATGTCGAGCACGACACGGTCGACGCTGCCCGGCTCGGCGACCGTCGGCAGGACGTCCGCGAGGTCGCCGATCGAGAGCCGCCACGCCGGGTGCGGCCCACCGAAGAAGGTCTCGACGTTGGCCCTGGCGATCGCCGCGAAGTCCTCGCGCCGCTCGATCGAGTGCAGCTGGCCGCCGTCGCCGACGGCCCGCAGCAGCGACATGGTCAGCGCACCCGAGCCGACCCCGGCCTCGACCACGCGCGCGCCCGGGTAGATGTCGCCCATCGTCACGATCTGGCCGGCGTCCTTGGGGTAGACGACGGCGGCGCCGCGCGGCATCGACAGGACGGCGTCTGCCAGCAGCGGCCGGAGGGCGAGGTACTCGACCCCGCCGCTGTTCGTCACGACCGACCCCTCCGGCGCGCCGACGAGCTCGTCGTGGCGGAAGTAGCCCTTGTGCGTGTGGAACGTGGCCCCCGCCGCGAGGGTGATGGTGTGCAGGCGCCCGCGGGGGTCCGTCAGCTGGACCCGCTCACCCTCGCGCAGGAGCCCGCGGCGCTGGGCCGCCCCGGTGCTCGTCGGGGCGCCTGCCGGCGCGGGCCGCTCGGCGTCGGGCACGGGAGACGTGGTGGCGGGCTCCTGGGGGCTGGTCACGACGGAGCAGTCTAGGAGTGCCGGCTCCGGGCGCCCTCCCCGCCGGCTCAGCTCCGCAGGGCGCGGGCGACGTCGGCCGAACGCAGGACCCCGACCGCCCGGCTCCCGTCGACGACCGCGAGCACCGGCGCCAGGCGCGCCGCGGGCGCGATGGCGTCGAGCGCCCGACGACCGCTGAGGTCCACCGGCACGGCCGAGCCGTGCGGGAGGGGGGTGGCGACGGCCGACAGCGGCGTGCTCCCGCGCAGGGCCGCGGGCACCGCGGCCGCGGCGGCCGCGTCCACGACCCCGACGACCGCGCCGTCCGGCGCCAGCAGCAGCGCGTGCGCCGGCCGCCCCTGCGGTCCCGGCGCGGCGTCCGCGAGGGCGGCGTCGAGGTCCAGGACGGTGCCCTGCGCCGGCACGCCGACGGCGGGGAGCATGAGTGCCGCGACGGCCAACGCGTCGACCGTCCGCTCGGCACGCGCCCCGCGGATCGCCTGGTCGGCCCCCGACCACAGGAACGCGCCCACCAGAGCGGCCCACAGGACACCGACGAGGGAGACCTCGACACCCTGCGTCAGGGGTCGCAGGAGCATCCACAGGAGGACCCCGAGCGCGACCAGCCGGCCCACCCAACCGGCGACGACGGTGCCGCGCAGCCGGTCCCCGCCGACGCGCCAGACGAGCGCCTCCAGCACCCGCCCGCCGTCCAGCGGCAGGCCGGGCACGAGGTTGAACGCACCGACGAAGACGTTCGCGACGGCCGCGGCGGTGAGCACCAGCCAGGCGACGCCGCCGGGGTCGGTCGGTGCGGCGAGGATCCAGGCCACGGCGCCCAGGGCGAGGTTGACGACCGGTCCGGCGACCGCGACGAGGGCACTGCTGCCCGGGGACGGCGCGGCGGCACCCATCCGCGTGTGCCCGCCCAGGAGCGTCACGGCGAGCTCCTCGACCCGGACGCCGACCCGGCGCGCCATGAGCGCGTGGGCCAGCTCGTGCAGGAACACCGAGCCGAGCAGCAGCAGGACGAAGACCGCGGCCACCGCGTACGCCCCGGACTCCGGGACGTCCACGAGCCGACGGACCGTCGGCGCGAAGAGCACCGTCAGCACGGCGGCGGCGAGGAGCCAGCCGGGCGAGACCACCACGGGCGCGTCGGCGACCCTGCCCACGACCCAGCCGCGGGTCCCGCCCTCTCGTGTCGCTCGCACGCGCTCACCCTAGGTCCAGGACCGCCGACGAGGACGCCGCGGCCCGCACGTTCTCAGCGGGCCCCCGCACCCGTGTCGGGGGCGGCTCGTACCCTGGGCGCGTGCCGACGGACGTGACCCCATCCCCCGCTCCCCCCGTGCTGCCCGCCGCGGCAGGGACCACGGCGACCACGCCGGAGGACGACGGCGGACGGGCGCGACGGCGGCCGGGACTGTCGCCGTCGCGAGCGAACGACTTCCTGCAGTGCCCCCTGCTGTTCCGCTTCCGCACGATCGACCGACTGCCGGAGCCGCCGAGCGCCGCGGCGGTGCGGGGCACGCTCGTCCACGCCGTGCTGGAGAACCTCTACGACGCCCCGGCGGGCACCCGCACACCGGCGACGGCTCGCGCCCTGCTGCCCCAGGAGTGGGAGCGGCTGGTGGCGGACCGGCCCGAGGTGGTGGAGGTCCTCGAGGACCCGGCGGACGTCGAGGCGTGGTTCGCAGGGGCAGGGGCCCTCCTCGACACGTACTTCACCCTCGAGGACCCGAACCGCCTGGAGCCGGCCGAGCGCGAGCTCGCCGTCGCCACCGAGCTCGACGACGGGCCGGAGCTGCGCGGGATCGTCGACCGGCTCGACGTGGCGCCGGACGGGGCCATCCGGATCGTCGACTACAAGACGGGGCGCTCGCCGCGGGAGGGATTCGAGTCCGGCGCCCTGTTCCAGATGCGGTTCTACGCCCTGGTCGTCTCCCGGCTCCGTGACCGGCCGCCCGCCATGCTGCAGCTGGTGTACCTCGGCGACGGCGTCGTCCTGCGGCACCGTCCCGACCCGGCGGAGCTGGCCACCACCGAGCGGCGGATCAGAGCCATCTGGGCGGGGATCCTCGCGGCGGCGGAGTCCGGCCGCTGGCTGCCGCGCCAGAGCGCGCTGTGCGGCTGGTGCGCCCACCAGGCCCTCTGCCCGGCGTTCGGTGGTGAGCCGCCCGCGGTCCCGGAAGGAGCGGTGGAGCTCACGCTGGGCGTCAGGCCGGCGTCCCCAGGCGGTCGATGACCTCACCGGCGCGCATCCGCGCCAGGTCCGCGAGGCTCACGTCGGCGAGGGAGTCCACCCGGCTGAGCCCGGGGCGCGGCTCGACCGGGACGATGTGCTGGACGCCGAGCGTCCGCGCACCGGCGGCGAGGGCGGAGCCGATCCCGGGTGGGGAGTCCTCGATCGCGACGCACGCGGTGATGTCCACACCGAGGGCCTGCGCGGCGACCAGGTAGGGCTCGGGGTGGGGCTTGCCGTGGGTGACCTCGTCACCGGTCACCACCACCGCGAAGGCGCCCGGCGGGGCCGCGTGCAGGACGGCGTCGGCGAGTCGGCGGTACGACATCGTCACCAGGGCGCAGGGCACCCCGGCCGCGCGCAGGTCGCCGAGCAGCTCCCGGGCCCCCGGCTGCCACTGGGCCTCGTCCTCGAGCGTGGCGATGACGTCGTCGAGCATCCGCTCGACGATCTGCGGGACAGGCAGCGCGACGCCGGCCGCCTGGAGGCGCGCGGCGCCCTCGGTCAGCGGCAGCCCGACCATCGCCTCGGCCTCCTCCCGGCCCCAGGAGCCGCCGTAGTGCTCCACGAGCCGACGCTCCGCGGCCATCCAGCAGGGCTCGGTGTCGACGAGCGTGCCGTCCATGTCCCACAGCACCGCGGCGGGCAGCGGCGGGGTCGGCCGGGCGGTCGGCAGCTCGGCATCCGCCGGCTGCGCCGTGCGCAGGTCGGACGAGGACGGGGCAGGCGTCGGGGGCACCGGAGCAGTCTACGAACTGGCGCTCCGGCCCCGGCCCGACGCGGGTCGTGGCGGCGCGGTCGGCGGCGGGTGCGCCCGGGT
>JACIXM010000079.1 GCA_014360395.1 Actinotalea sp. | reverse complement strand
CGGCACCGCGTGGTGCCGGGCGCCGCTGCGTCCGTGCCGCGTCGCCCGGGCGGGCGTCGGGTCTCAACCCACCCGGTGGAGCCAGCGCACCGGGGCGCCGGCGCCGGCGTAGCGGAAGGGCTCGAGCTCGTCGTCCCAGGCCTGCCCCAGGGCCAGGTCGAGCTCACGCCGCAGGCGCTCGCCGTCCGCCCCGTGCTCCAGGGCGGCGCGGATCCGGTCCTCGGGCACGAGCGTGTTGCCGTGGACGTCGGTGACCGCGTGGAAGATGCCGAGCTCGGGCGTGTGGCTCCACCGCCCGCCGTCGGCGCCGTGGCTGGCCTCCTCGGTGACCTCGTAGCGCAGGTGCGCCCAGCCGCGCAGCGCGGACGTCAGGCGCGCCCCGGTGCCCTGGGCGCCCTGCCAGGAGTGCTCGGCCCGGAACATGCCGGGCGCCGCCGGCTGCTCGGTCCAGTCCAGCGAGAGGCGCGCGCCGAGCACCCCGCCGGCGGCCCACTCGATGTGGGGGCACAGGGCGCGGGGTGCGGAGTGCACGAAAAGGACACCGCGGGTGATGGCACCTGCCATGTCGATCCTCCTGATGGTCGAGGTTCGTCTTCCCCAACGACCTCGTACGCCTCAGGTGGTCGGACCCGGCAGGGTCCTCCGTGGTGTGCTGGCGCCAGCATGCCGTACCGACCGCGCCGACGCCAGCACCCGCGCCGCTGTGAACGGTGTCGCTCTGCCTGGTGTCGCGGCGGGCCCCGGCGGCGGGGGCAGCCAGGTCAGGCCAGCTGCTCGCGCAGCGCCCGCATGGCCTTCTTGCGCACGGAGCGCTCCAGCCGGTCCAGGTAGAGCATGCCGTCCAGGTGGTCGACCTCGTGCTGCAGGGCACGCGCCATGAGCTCGACGCCCTCGACCACGACCTCCTTGCCGTCCAGGTCCTCGCCGACGACGCGCGCGTACCAGGCACGCCGCGTGGGGAACCACAGGCCGGGCACCGACAGGCAGCCCTCGTCGCCGTCCTGGTACTCCTCCTCGGACAGCTCCACGATCCGCGGGTTGAGGACGTACCCGATCTCGTCGTCGATGTTCCAGGAGAAGGCGCGCAGGCCGACGCCGATCTGGTTGGCGGCCAGACCTGCGCGGCCCTCGTGGTCGACCGTCTCGAGCAGGTCCTCCACGAGGGACCGCACCCGGTCGTCGACCTCGGTGATGGGGTCGCACGGAGTGCGCAGCACCGGGTCCCCCACGGTGCGGATCTCTCTCATCGCCATGGCGGCCATCCTCCCATGGCGCCGACGGGATCCGGCCGCGCGGCCACGCCGGTCGCCGCGGCCGGCCGCACGGTCGCGCCGGGCACGTCGGGGCGTCCCGGCGCGCGCTCCGCGACGCCTCGACCTACGTTGGTGGCCCGAGACGG
>JACIXM010000078.1 GCA_014360395.1 Actinotalea sp. | reverse complement strand
GGTGGTTGAAGGGACGGGGCGTCACCAGGTGGAGCGTCCCGGCGGTGCCGAGCAGGGCCGCCAGACCGACGGCCCTGCCCGACCCTGTGCCGCCGCGGACGTGATCGCCGATCATCCGACCACGGTAGCCGGGCACCGCCGGGTCACCGCCTCCCGCTCACGACGCCGGGTCGGCGCGCTCGACCAGGTGCTGGGAGTACGCGCACAGCGTCAGGAAGGTCGGGAACTCCTCCCCCAGCGCGACCTGCCGCAGCACGTCCGCGGCGTCGTCGTACCGGTCGCCCTCCTGGCGCGGCAGGTGCGCGAGGACGTCGCGCAGCACCCACTCGACGTACTGCCTCGTGACCCGCGTGCCGTCGGTGGTCGTCACCTCGTGGTGGATCCACTGCCACAGCTGGGACCGCGAGATCTCCGCGGTCGCCGCGTCCTCCATGAGGTGGTCGATCGCCGCCGCGCCGGTCCCCCGGAGCCAGGAGGCGAGGTAGCGCAGGGCCACGGACACGTTGCCGCGCACGCCGGCGCTGGTGACCTGACCGGCCGCGGAGCCGATGTCCAGCAGGTCCCGGGCGGTGACGGCCACGTCGTCCCGCAGCCGGTGCAGCTGGTTGGGCCGGGCGCCCAGGACCCCGTCGAAGACGTCCCGCGCCACGGGCACGAGGTCGGGGTGCGCGACCCAGGTGCCGTCGTAGCCGGCGGTGGCCTCGCGCTCCTTGTCCGCGCGCACCTGCTCCAGGGCCCGGGCCGTGACCTCCGGGTCGCGGCGGTCCGGGATGAACGCCGACATCCCGCCGATCGCGTGGGCCCCCCGCCGGTGGCAGGTCGCCACGAGCAGCTCGGTGTAGGCCCGCATGAACGGCACCGTCATCGTCAGCCGCGACCGGTCCGGCAGGACGTAGCGCCGCCCGCGGGACCGGAACGTCTTGATGACGCTGAAGAGGTAGTCCCACCGCCCCGCGTTGAGGCCCGCGCAGTGGTCCCGCAGCTCGTAGAGGATCTCCTCCATCTCGAAGGCCGCGGGCAGCGTCTCGATGAGCACCGTGGCGCGGATCGTCCCCTGGGGCAGGCCGAGCAGCTGCTGCGCCACGACGAAGACGTCGTTCCACAGCCGCGCCTCGAGGTGGCTCTCGAGCTTCGGCAGGTACAGGTACGGCCCGCGGCCGGACTCGACGAGGTGTCGGGCGTTGTGGAAGAGGTACAGCCCGGCGTCCACGAGGCTCGCGCACGCCGCCACCTCCTGGCCGGCGCGGTCGGTGAAGCCGAGGTGCTTCTCGGCCAGGTGCCAGCCGCGGGGCCGCATGACGACGGTCGGCGTCGTCGCGCCCACCCGGTACTCCTTGCCGTCGGCGGAGGTGAAGTCGATCCGCCCCCGGAACGCGTCGTACAGGCTGTGCTGGCCGCCGACGACGTTCCGCCAGGTGGGGGACGTGGCGTCCTCGAGGTCCGCCAGCCAGACCTGCGCCCCGGAGTTCAGGGCGTTGACGGTCATCTTCCGGTCCGTGGGGCCGGTGATCTCCACCCGCCGGTCCACCAGGCCGGGTCCTGCTCCGGCGACCCGCCAGCTCCGGTCGGCCCGGATGTGGGCGGTCTCGGGCAGGAAGCCGGGGTCGGCGCCGTCGGCGAAGCGCCGGCGTCGCTCCTGGCGCAGCGCGAGCAGCTCGTTGCGCCGGCCCAGGAAACGGGCGTGGAGCTCGGCGACGAACGCCAGCGCGTCGCGGGTGAGGATCTCGCGCGAGCCGGGGACCTCGGGCCCCAGGACGCGCAGGCCCGTCGTCGGCGCCGGGGCCGGCCGGGGCGTCGTCGTGCGCGGGAGCGTCGTCGTCGTCATCAGTGCTGCCCTCCGGTGAACTGGGCCGTCTCGGTCGAGCCGGCCATGGCCGTCGTCGTGCTGCGGGGGTCGATGGTCGTGGCGACCCGGTCGAAGTAGCCGGTGCCCACCTCGCGCTGGTGGCGGGTCGCTGTGTAGCCGATCGCCTCGTCGGCGAACTCGGCCTCCTGCAGCTCGACGTACGCACTCATGCCGCGGGCCGCGTAGTCGCGGGCGAGCGTGAACATCGAGTGGTTGAGCGCGTGGAACCCGGCCAGGGTGATGAACTGGAACCGGTAGCCGTAGGCGCCGAGCTCGCGCTGGAAGCGGGCGATGGTCGCGTCGTCCAGGTGCGCGCGCCAGTTGAACGACGGCGAGCAGTTGTACGCCAGGAGCTTGCCGGGGAAGCGGGCGTGGATGCGCTCGGCGAACTCCCGGGCCAGGGCGAGGTCCGGCTCGCCGGTCTCGACCCACAGCATGTCGGCGTACTCGGCGTAGGCCAGGGCGCGTGCGACGACGGCGTCGAGGCCCGGGCGCACCCGGTGGTAGCCCTCGGCGGTGCGCTCGCCGGTGAGGAAGGGGTGGTCGCGCTCGTCGACGTCCGAGGTGAGCAGGTCCGCCGCGAGGGCGTCGGTGCGGGCGATGACGACCGTCGGCACGTCGGCGACGTCGGCGGCCAGCCGGGCGGCGCTGAGGGTGCGGACGTGCTGCGAGGTCGGCACGAGCACCTTCCCGCCCAGGTGCCCGCACTTCTTCTCCGCGGCGAGCTGGTCCTCCCAGTGCACCCCGGCGGCGCCGGCGGCGATCATCCCCCGCATGAGCTCGTAGGCGTTGAGCGGGCCGCCGAAGCCGGCCTCGGCGTCGGCGACGATCGGCGCGAGCCACTCACGCTGCGGGGCGCCGTGCTCGGCGGTCTCGATCTGGTCGGCCCGCAGCAGGGCGTTGTTGATCCGGCGGACGACGGCGGGCACCGAGTCCGCGGGGTACAGGCTCTGGTCCGGGTAGGTCTGCCCGGCCAGGTTGGCGTCCGCCGCGACCTGCCAGCCGGACAGGTAGATCGCCTCGAGCCCGGCCCGCACCTGCTGCACCGCCTGGTTGCCGGTCAGCGCGCCGAGCGCCGTCACCCGGTCCCGGGAGTGCAGCAGCTCCCACAGCCGCTCCGCGCCACGGCGGGCCAGCGTGTGCTCCTCGCCGACCGAGCCCCGCAGCGCGACGACGTCCTGCGGCGTCCAGTCCCGGCGGACGCCGGCCCAGCGCGGGTCGGTCGCCCAGGCACGGGCGAGTGCCGCGGCGTCGCGACGGTGGTCGCCGGCGCGCACCGGCGCCGCCCCCTGCGCGGTGCCGGCGGCCGTCGGGGTCGTCGTGTCGAACGTGGTCGTCATGGCCATCTCCTCGATGTCGAGCGGTCGCCTCGTCGGCTGTGCTCACCACCCTCGGGGAAGGTCAAGCGGTCTTGGCGGTCGAGAACTGCAGAAGATCTGCGGTTCTTCTACGCCGGAGAACCTCCCGCTGCCGCTTCGCGCCGTGCCACGGTGGGGGCATGGCCACGGCACCCCGGATCTCGACCACCAGCACTGGTCCGCAGCGCCCGACGACGGCGCCCGCCGCCGCCCCGGAGCGGCCGGCCGTCGACCCGCTCGTCATCGGTCGGCGCGTGCGGCACCTGCGGAC
>JACIXM010000077.1 GCA_014360395.1 Actinotalea sp. | reverse complement strand
GACGGCGTCGCGGACGTCGTCGCCCTGGACCGGGCGGGCGGGCTGTGGCTGTACCCGGGGCGCGCCACCGGGGGCGTGCGGTCGGGCACGCGCATCGCGACCGGGTGGACCGGGCGCCAGGTCCACGCGGCCGGGCTGTGGGACGGCGACCGGCGCGCCGACCTCATGTCGGTGGACCGGGACGGACGCCTGTGGCTGCACCGCGGCACCGGGACGGGCCGGTTCCTCGCGCCCCAGCAGATCGGACGCGGCTGGGGTCCGTTCCGCGTCGTCCCGGCCGGTGACGTCGACGGTGACGGGCGGGCGGACCTGCTCGCGATCGACGTCGCGCACCGGCTCTGGTTGTACCCCGGTGACGGCCGCGGGGGCTTCGGGCGCCGGGTGCAGGTCGGGCGTGGCTGGGGCGGCTTCGACCTCCACGCGGTCGGCGACATGACCGGGGACGGGCGCGTCGACCTGGTCGGGGTCGACAGCACGGGAAGGCTCTTCTTCTACCCGGGCCGCCGTGGCGGGACGTTCGGGGCGCGCACGCAGGTCGGCAGCGGCTGGGCGGGCTTCGTCCTCGTGGCCGGTGCGGACCTGAACCGGGACGGGCGTCCGGACCTGCTCGGCCGGGACCTGTCGCGCCGGTTGTGGTTCTACCCGGGCCGGGCCGACGGGCGCTTCGGCACGCGGGTGCAGGTGGGCTCCGGCTGGTGACGCGCCTGCGGCCGGGACCCGTCCGGTCCCGGCCGCAGGGTCAGGCTCAGTCGTCCAGCGGGACCGTCGTGCCGGTCGCCGCGGACTCGAGCACCGCGGCGGCGACGCGCACCGTCGCGAGTCCCTGCTCCATGGTCACCACATCGGCCTCCTGACCCAGGACCGCGTCCCGGAAGGCCTCGTGCTCGGTGCGCAGCGGCTCCTTCTTGACCAGGGCGTAGCGCACGATGTCGCCCTCGCTCACCCCGCGGAAGGTGTGCAGCTCCTCCCACGGGTTCTCGATGGTGCCGTTGGCGAAGAAGGTGAGGTCGGCGGTGAGGGTGTCGGCGACGAACGCACCCTTCTCGCCGGTGACGACCGTCATCCGCTCCTTCATCGGGGAGAGCCAGTTGACCAGGTGGCTCGTCACCGCACCGCCGGCCAGCCGGCCGACGACGGCGACGAGGTCCTCGTGCTCCCGGCCGCTGCGGTGTGCGGTCTGCGCCGCCACGGACGTGAAGGCGGACTGCGTGACCCACGCCGTCAGGTCGATGTCGTGGGTGGCCAGGTCCTTGACGACCCCCACGTCGGCGATCCGGGCCGGGAACGGGCCCTGCCGCCGGGTCGCGACCTGGTAGACGTCTCCGAGCTC
>JACIXM010000076.1 GCA_014360395.1 Actinotalea sp. | reverse complement strand
GGCCCCGTAGCGCAGGGACTCGTGCCGCTCCCCGCCACGGCGCAGCTCGGGCACCACGTCGTAGAGCTCCTCGTACTCGGCCACGAGGGTGTCGACGGCGTCGTCGGCGACCGCGTCCACCGCCGCGACGAGCTCGTTGACGCCCCAGGTGTTCACCGAGACGCCGAACCGCAGCTCGGCCTCGGTCTTGTCGCCCTCGGTGACCGCGACGTTGCGCATGTTGTCGCCGAACCGCGCCAGGCGCAGGGTCCGCACGGCGTGCCAGCCGGCGGCGGCGCGCACCCAGTCCCCGACCTTGCGCTGCACGGGCTCGTGGGAGACGTGCCCGACGACGGTCTTGCGCGCCACCCCCAACCGGCTCTGGACGTAGCCGAACTCCCGGTCGCCGTGAGCGGCCTGGTTGAGGTTCATGAAGTCGAAGTCGATGGTCGACCAGGGCAGCTCGACGTTCGCCTGGGTGTGCAGGTGCAGCAGCGGCGTCCGCAGCGCGTCGAGGCCGACGATCCACATCTTCGCCGGCGAGAACGTGTGCATCCAGGCGATGACGCCGACGCACGCCGGGTCGGCGTTCGCCTCCAGCGCCATCCGGTGGATCGCCTCACGGTCCTTGAGGACCGGCTTCCACACGACCGTGGCGGGCACCGCGTCGGCCTCGTGGAGCTGGCGGGCGATCGCCTGCGACTGCTCGGCGACCTGGCGCAGCGTCTCCTCGCCGTAGAGGTCCTGGCTCCCGGTGAGGAACCAGACCTCGCGGTCGGCGTACGGCTTGGTCATGCCTGGTCCTCCTCGACGAGGACAGGGGCGGAGTCGCCCTGCCCGTAGACGTGCTGGTAACGGGCGTACAGCGAGTCGACGTCCGCCTGCGGGATCGGGATGAGCTCGCCGAGCTCGCGCGCGACGTGCACCGTGCGCGCGACCTCCTCGACCATGACCGCCGCCTTGACGGCGTCCGTGCCGTCCCGGCCGATGGTGAAGGGGCCGTGGTTCTGCATGAGGACCGCGCGGCTGCGCGACCCGCGGAGGGTCTCGACGATCCCGCGCCCGATCGAGTCGTCGCCGATGAGGGCGAAGGGCCCGACGGGGACCGGGCCGCCGAACTCGTCCGCCATCATCGTCAGCACGCACGGGATCTCCTCCCCGCGCGCCGACCAGGCGGTCGCGTACGTCGAGTGCGTGTGCACCACGCCGCCGACGTGCGGCATGTGCCGGTACACGTAGGCGTGCGCCGCGGTGTCCGACGACGGCGCCCCGTCGCCGTCGACGAGGTTCCCGTCCAGGTCGCACACGACCATCGCCTCGGGGGACAGCGCGTCGTACGTCACGCCGCTGGGCTTGATGACGAACAGGTCCGCCGTCGTCAGCCGCTGGGAGACGTTGCCGGCGGTCCAGACGACGAGGCCCCATCGCGGCAGCTCGGCGTGCAGGCCCGCGACGACCTCGCGCACCCGCGCGGCCTCCTCCCGCACCGCCACGGCGTACCCGGCCAGCCCTGCGGTCATCCTCACTCCTCCTCCGTCCCGGCCCGTGCGGGCGGGACCGCGTCGGCGGCGGCGCGCTCGGCCGCCAGGCCAGCGGTGTAGCGCTCGAGGAAGACCCCGTACCCCGCGACGTCGTCGGGGTCCGGCTCGACGACGTCGACCTCGGCGCCGGCGAAGAGGACCTCCTCCAGGTAGGCGCCCAGCTGCTGCTCCCCGGCCGCGTCGAGGTAGGCGGCCAGCGCGGCCATCCCCCACGCCCCGCCCTCGGACGCCGTCCGCGCCACGGCCACGGGCGCACCCACGGCCGCCGCGAGGAACCGTTGGGCGACGCCTGCGGTGCGGAACAGGCCGCCGTGCGCGGAGAGCTCGTCGAGCTCCACGCCCTCGGCCTCGAGCACGCGCATGCCGAGGCTGAGCGTCCCGAAGACGCCGTACACCTGCGCCCGGATGACGTTGGCGAGGGTCAGGCTGCTGTCCGGGGTACGCAGCACGAGCGGCCGGCCCTCGGTCAGCCCCGTGATCGGCTCGCCGGCGAGGTAGTTGTACGCGACGACGCCCCCCGCGTCGGCGTCGCCCTCGAGCGACTCGCGCAGCAGGGTGCCGAAGACCGTGTCCGGGTCGGCCGGCTCGCCCAGGGCGGCCGCGAAGCGCCCGAAGACCTGCGCCCAGGCGCCGAGCTCGCTCGCGCCGTTGTTGCAGTGGACCATGGCCACGAGGTCGCCGGCCGGCGTGGTGACGACGTCGAGCTCGTGGTGCACCCGGGCCAGCGGGCGCTCGAGCACGACCATCGCGAAGACGCTGGTCCCGACGCTGACGTTGCCGGTGCGCGGCGCCACGGCGTTCGTCGCGACCATCCCGGTCCCGGCGTCGCCCTCCGGCGGGCACAGCCGCGCGCCGGGCTGCAGCGTGCCTGACGGGTCGAGCAGCGCGGCGCCCTCGGCGGTGAGCGTCCCGGCCTCCCGGCCGGCGACGAGCACCTCGGGCAGGAGCTCCGTCAGGCGCAGGCCCGGCTGCCGGGCGGCGAGGAGGGCGTCCGCCTCCTGCAGCATGGCCGCGTCGTAGTCGCGGGTCGCCGGGTCGATCGGGAACATCCCCGAGGCGTCGCCGACCCCGAGGACCTTCCGGCCGGTCAGCCGCCAGTGCACGTACCCCGCGAGGGTCGTGAGGAAGTCGATCTGCGGCACGTGGGGCTCGTCCTCGAGGACGGCCTGGTACAGGTGCGCGACGGACCAGCGCAGGGGGATGTTGAACCCGAGGCGCTCGCTCAGCTCCGCTGCGGCCGGGCCGGTGCTCGTGTTGCGCCAGGTCCGGAAGGGCACGAGGAGCTCGCCGTCGGCGTCGAAGGCGAGGTAGCCGTGCATCATCGCCGAGACGCCCAGCGCGGCCACCTCGGTGAGCCGGACGCCGTGGCGCGCCTCGACGTCGGCGTGCAGCGCCGCGACGCACCCCTGCAGGCCGGTCCACACCGCGTCGAGGGAGTAGGTCCACCGGCCGTCGACCAGCTGGTTCTCCCAGTCGTNCCCCCCGGTGGCCAGGGTGGTGCCGTCGGGGGCGACGAGCACCGCCTTGATGCGGGTGGAGCCGAGCTCGATGCCGAGCACCGTGCGGCCGGCCGAGATCTCCTCGGTCGCCTGGACGTCGGTGTCCGGACCCATGGGCGCTCCTCGCTCCGCTGCGGACGTCCGGGCACGCCGGACGCGGTCGACACCGATGTTAACGCTAACATTTCTCGTGGTGTCAAGGGACCGTTGGGGTGACGGTCTGCGGCGCCGGAGGCCCTACCCGGCCCGTCGCGGTGGCGCCGTGCTCGCCCGCACGACCAGCCTCGCCTCGACGACGCCGGGCTCGACCGTCCGACCCGCCAGCAGGTCCAGCAGCATGCTCAGGCAGCGCCGACCGAGCTCACCGAACTCCTGGCGCACCGTCGTCAGCGGCGGGTAGAAGTGGGCGGAGCCGTCGACGTCGTCGAAGCCGACCACGGACACGTCCGCGGGCACCCGCACACCGGCCTCCGCGAACGCCCGCAGCAGGCCCAGCGCGAGCTGGTCGTTCGACGTGAAGACGCTGGAGGGCAGCCCCTGCCGCACGAGCTCCCGGCCCACCTCGTACCCCCGGTCGGCGCTCCAGGAGTCCGCCGCGACCGTCGTCGGCGCGGGCAGCCCGGCGGCGCGCAGCTCGTGGCGCCACCCCAGCGCGCGCTCGCGGGCGTCGAGCCAGTCCAGCGGCCCGGACACGTGCACGACGTCACGGTGCCCCAGCTCGACGAGGTGGCGCGTGGCCAGCCGCGCCCCGCCGTACTGGTCGAAGGTCACCGCGTGCAGCCTGCTGCCCGGCGGCTCCTTCGGACCGACCATCACCACCGGCACGGGCGAGGGGAAGTCCCGCACGGCCTGCACGGCGTCGTCGTTCGCGGCGAGGACCACGACGCCGTCGACGCTCTGCGCCATGAAGTGCTCCAGCGCCTCGGTGAAGGTCGTGGTGTCCCACCGCGCCGTCGTCGCCACGCTGACGAAGTACCCGGCGTCCCGCGCCGCGTTCTCGACCGCGATGAGCGTGCTCGTCGGACCGAACAGCGCGGAGCCCGACGTCACCACCCCGATCGTCGCGGTCCGCCGCGTGACCAGCGCCCGCGCCGCGGCGTTGCGCCGGTAGCCGAGCTCCTCGATGGCCTCGAGCACCACCTGCCGCGTCTCCTCCCGCACCGACGGGTGCGCGTTGAGGACCCGCGACACGGTCTGGTGCGACACGCCCGCCCGGGCGGCGACGTCGCTCATCGACGGCTGCCGGCCGGCGGCCCGGCGCGGTGGCACGGCCGGCGCCACCTGCGGGACGTCCGGGCCGCTCACCCCTCGAGCTCGGCGCTGAGGGACCGCGAGCGGTCCCGCGCCGCCTCCGCCGCCGCCACGACCGCGGCCCGGACGCCGTGCGCGTCGAGCTGGCGCAGACCGGCCGCCGTGGTCCCGCCCGGCGACGTGACCCGCTCCCGCAGCAGCACGGGGTGATCCCCCGTCTCGTCCAGGAGGGCGACGGCACCCCGGAAGGTCGCCGTCGCCAGCTCGAGGGCGCGGGCCCGGGTCAGGCCGAGCAGGACGCCGGCCTCGGCCAGGGCGTCCACGAGCGCGAAGACGTACGCCGGGCCCGAGCCGGAGATCGCCGTCACGGCGTCCATGTCCTTCTCCGCCACCGCCACGACCAGACCCGTCGCGGCGAGCAGCTCCGTGCCGGTCCGCACGTGCGCGTCGGTCGCGGCGGCCCCCGCAGCGACCGCGGTCGCGCCGGCGCCGACGAGGGCGGGCGTGTTCGGCATGACGCGCAGCACGGGTGTGCCCTCGGGCAGCAGCCGCTCGTAGAAGGCGGCGGTCAGTCCGGCGGCGACGCTCATCACCAGCACGCCGTCCGCGAGCGCGGCCGCCACCTCGCGCAGGACGCCGCCGACGTCGCCGGGCTTGAGCGCGACGACGACGACCTGAGCGTCCCGCACCGCCTCGACGGCGTCGGGGGTCGTCCGGACGCCGTGCGTCCGCTCGAGCTCCTCGGCCCGCTCGGCGCACTTCTCGCACACCGTGACGCCGTCGGCCGGCACCCCGGCACGGACGACGGCTGCGAGCACCGCCTCACCCATGACGCCGCCCCCCAGCAGAGCCAGCCTCGTCACGTCGGACATCACACCTCCCGATGGTGCGCGTCGCGCCGGCCGCACGCCGCGGTGAGCAGCCTAGTGACCCACCCTGACCGGTGACCGGAAGGCGCGTCGTGGAGCGCCGGTCGGCCGCGGCAGAGCCGTCCGGGTCAGAGCGGGAACGCCGCGTAGACGTCGCGCAGCGCCTCCCCCGGCCCCTCGAGCCGCAGCAGCACAGTCCCGTTGGTCCACCACAGCGTGCCGGTGCCGTCCGTACCGGTGAGCTGGAGGAACCGGCCCACCTGCTCGCCGTCGACCTCGACCGACCCCGTCTCCAGCCGCGGGGTGTCCGGGCCCTGCGTGGCGCCGTCCGAGCCGTCCCCGCCGTCGCCCTCCGTCGCGGCGTCGTCCGTCGCTGCGTCGTCCGTGGCGCCGTCGTCCGTGGGCCCGCCGTCGTCCGGGGCGCCGGCCTCCTCGGCGGGCACGCCCACGGCCTCCTCCTGCGCCGCGACGACCTCCTCGAACCGCCGGGTGACGCCCTCCGGGTCGCGCCACTGGCCGGCCGTCGCGACGATCTGCCGCTCGCCGTCGTCGTAGGCGAGGCGGTAGGACTCCAGGGCGCCCTGGGTGAGGTCGCCCGGGTCCTCGGCGACCTCCGTCAGCGCGAAGGCGAGGACCTCCGTGGGCATGGCCTGGAGGAACGCCGAGGCCCCCTCCGGCAGCGCGACGGGCTCCACGGTCGGCGTCGGGACGGGCAGGGTCACCGTCTCCGGCTCGGCCGGAGGCTCCGCGACCGGCGCCCGGTCGGGCCGGTTGACGAGGAGCAGCACCGCGACCACCACCGCGACGACGACGAGCACCACCGCCAGGGCCGCCCAGAGGCGCCCCCGCCCCGGGCTCGACCGCCCGTGCCGTCCGGGTGCGCCACCCGTGGTGCCGTCGTCCGCCCCTGCCGCCCCGTCCGCCGGGGGTCCCGCCGGTCCGCGGGTGTCGTCAGCCATCCTCGTCTCCCTGCCCGTGACGTCCCCGAAAGCCTAGGCGGTGACCGGGGCGGTCTCCTGTCGGTCCCCGACGACGGCGCGTCCTGCTCGTCATCCGGAGCCGGTCGCCCCGGTCTCGTCGGCCGGTTCCCGCCCGGCGGAGCGCCTCAGGGGGTACGGCGGCGCAGGCTGAGCGTGCCGAGCACGAGGGCACCCGCGATGAACGCCAGGACCGCGCCGGCGGCGCCGCGGACGTCGCCGAGCGAGGCACCCGCCGCGAGCTCCTGCAGCGCCTGCGTCCCGTAGGTCAGCGGCATCGCGCGCGACACCGCCTCGAGCACGGCGGGCATCTGGTCCCGCGGCAGGAACAGGCCGGCCAGCACGAGCTGGGGGAACAGCACGAGCGGCATCATCTGCACGGCCTGGAACTCGGTGCGGGCGACAGCCGAGGCCGCCAGCCCCAGGGCCGTGCCCAGCACGGCGTCGAGGACCGCGACGAGGACCACGCCCCCGAGGTCACCGGCGACGTCCATGCCCAGCACCAGGACGGTGAAGGCGGTCAGCACCAGCGCCTGCCCGGCGCCGACGAGTGCGAAGGCGATCGCGTACCCGACGACGACGTCGCCGCGCCGCACCGGGCCCGCCATGAGCCGCTCGAGCGTCCCGGACTGCCGCTCCCGCAGCGTCGCCACGCTGGTGACCAGGAACATCACGATCACCGGGAACAGGCCGAGCAGCACGGGGCCGAACCGGTCCACGACGTCCGTCCCGGAGAACATCCACCCGACGAGCCCGAGGACGACGCAGGGCAGCACGAGGAGGATCGCCAGGGTGCGGTGGTCGTGGCCGACCTTGCGCAGGACGCGACCCGTCGTCGGCAGGGGGCTCACGAGGCGCCGTCCTCGACCAGGGCGAGGAACGCCGCCTCGGCCGTCGTCGTCCGCGTCCGCTCGAGCAGGTCGCCCGGGGCGCCCTCGGCGAGCAGACGACCCTGCCGCAGGAGCAGCAGGCGGTCGCACCGCTCGGCCTCGTCCATGACGTGGCTGGAGACGAGCAGCGACGCCCCGCCCGCGGCGAGGTCGTGGAACAGCGCCCACAGGTCCCGGCGCAGCACGGGGTCGAGCCCGACGGTCGGCTCGTCGAGGACCAGCAGGTCCGGCTCGCCGAGCAGCGCGATCGCCAGGGACGTCCGCGCGCGCTCCCCGCCGGACAGCGCCGCGACCGTGCGGCCGGACAGGTGCCTCAGGTCGACGTCGCGGAGCACCGCGGTCACCCGGTCCTCCCCGACGCGGAGGACCTCCGCGACGTACCGCAGGTTCTCCCGGACGGTGAGGTCGGCGTACACGCTCGGCGCCTGGGTGACGTAGCCGATGCGCCGCCGCAGGCGCGGGTCGCCCGCCGGCAGCCCGAGCACGTCCAGTGTGCCCGTGACGTCGCTCTGGACGCCGACGACGGCGCGCAGCAGGGACGTCTTGCCGCCACCGCTGGGGCCGAGCAGCCCGACGACCCGGGCGGCCGGGACGTCGAGGTCCAGCCCGTCGACGACGACGACGCCGCGGCGCCCTCCGCGGACGATGCGCAGGCCGCGGGCCCGGACGGCGGGGGTCCCGGGCGCGGCGACGGGCGCGTGACGTCCCATGGTGCGACCGTCGTCCTGCGCGGCCCCCGACGCAAGGTCCCGGGGTCCCCCGTCGCTCACCCCCGGAGGTCCCGTGCAGGCCCAGCCCGCCCTCACCCACCGGTACGGCCCGCACGCCCGGCAGGTCGCCGACCTGTGGCTGCCCGCCGCGCCGCCGCGGGGCCTCGTCGTCCTCGTGCACGGTGGCTTCTGGCGCGCCGCCTACGACCGCACCCTGCAGGACGCCGTCGTCGCGGACCTCCTCGCCGGGCAGCGGGCGGTGTGGAACGTCGAGTACCGACCGGTGGGCGACGGGGGCGGGTGGCCCGGGACCTTCGAGGACGTCGCCACCGCGGCGGACGCCCTGGTCGACGCGGCGGCGACGCTGGGCCTGGCCGTCGACGACGTCGTCGCGGTCGGCCACTCCGCGGGCGGCACGCTCGCGGCGTGGCTCGGCGCCCGCCACCTCCTGCCGGACGGCGCACCGGGCGCGCGACCCAGGCTGCGGCCGGCGGCCGTGTGCGCCCAGGCCGGGGTCCTGGACCTGGTCGCGGCCGCCCGCGAGCGCCTCGGCGACGGCGCGGTCACCGACCTGCTCGGGGCGACCCCGGACGAGGACCCGGTGCGCTACGCGACCACCTCCCCGCTCGCGCTGCTGCCCGGCGGGGTCCGGCTGCTGGCGGTCACGGGCGCCGACGACGACGTCGTCCCGCCGGACCAGTCCCTGGGTTTCGTCGCCGCGGCGCGGGCGGCCGGGGACGACGCGCGGCTGGAGGTGGTGCCCGGCGAGGGTCACATGGAGCACCTGGACCCGGCGAGCGCGTGCTGGGGCGTCACGCGCGCCTGGCTGGACGGCCGCCGGGCCTGACCGCGCGGTCGCCCGATCGCGGTGCCGCCGGACCGGCGCACCGACCCGTGTCGGTGCCCGCCGTTACGGTTCGGGCCATGACGACCTCGACGACGGCGCGCTCCACCGGGGGCGCCGGCGGCACCCGGGGCGGCCGCGCGGCACGCGGCGCCCGACCGGACTTCGCGTGCTCGGAGTGCGGCTGGACCACCTCCAAGTGGGTGGGGCGCTGCGGGGAGTGCCAGGCATGGGGGACCGTGGCCGAGGAGGGCCCGGCGCCGTCCGGGCCGCGGACCGCGGCCACCCCGCCGCGCGGCGCAGCCCGACCGATCGCCGAGATCGACGTCGAGGCGGCGCGGGCCCGCGCGACGGGCGTCGGCGAGCTGGACCGCGTGCTCGGGGGCGGCCTGGTCCCGGGTGCCGTCGTGCTCATGGCCGGAGAGCCGGGCGTGGGCAAGTCGACCCTGCTGCTGGACGTGGCCGGCCGGGTCGCGCGCGACGGCGGGACCGTCCTCTACGTCACCGGCGAGGAGTCCGCCGGGCAGGTGCGCCTGCGCGCGGACCGGATCGGAGCCCTGGCACCCCGCCTCCTCCTGGCCGCGGAGACCGACCTCGGCGCGGTCCTGGGGCACATCGAGCAGACCGACCCCGCGCTGCTCGTCGTGGACTCGGTGCAGACGGTCGCGTCGACGGCGGTCGACGGCGTCCCCGGCGGCGTCAGCCAGGTCCGCGAGGTGGCCGCGGCCCTCATCGCGGCGGCCAAGGAGCGGGACCTGCCCACCCTGCTCGTCGGCCACGTCACCAAGGACGGGACCGTCGCCGGGCCCCGCACCCTCGAGCACCTCGTGGACGTGGTCTGCCAGTTCGAGGGCGACAGGCACTCCCGCCTCCGGTTCGTCCGGGCGACGAAGAACCGCTACGGCCCGACGGACGAGGTCGGCTGCTTCGACCTCACCGAGCAGGGCATCGTCGAGCTGCCCGACCCCAGCGGCCTGTTCCTGTCCCACGCGGTGCAGCACGTGCCCGGCACCTGCGTCACGGTCACCCTCGACGGCCGCCGGCCCCTCGCCACGGAGGTGCAGGCCCTCGTGGTGCCGACGCTGCTCAGCAACCCCCGGCGCACGACGAGCGGCGTCGACTCCAGCCGGCTCGCGATGATCCTCGCCGTCCTGCAGCGGCGCGCCGCCGTGCCGCTCGCCGACAAGGACGTCTACGTCTCCTCCGTCGGCGGCGCGCGTGTGACGGAGCCCGGCGCGGACCTCGCGGTGGCGCTCGCGACAGCCAGCGGCGGGGAGAACGTCCCGCTCGCCGACCACCTGGTCGCGATCGGCGAGGTCGGCCTGGCCGGGGAGATCCGCCCGGTCGTCGGGCTCGACCGCCGCCTCGCCGAGGCACGGCGCCTCGGGTTCACCCGGGCCGTCGTACCGACGGGCGCGGTCGACGCCGCGACGGTCCCGGGGCTCACGCTCCTGGAGGCGGCGCACGTCGCCCAGGCCGTCGAGCTGGCCCGCGGCGCGCGGCTGCGGACGGTGTGAGGACCGCGGTGGCGGAGGGCGCGGGGACCGCCGAGGCGGGTGCGCCGCTGCGCCGACCGGGTCACCGACCAGGGTCTGCGCCGTGACGCTCGCGTACCCTCGTCACGTGGTCACGACCGAGCGCTCCGCCGAGGACATGCTGCGCTCCACCCTTGCCGCCGTCGCCCCGGGGACGGAGCTGCGCGACGGGCTGGAGCGGATCCTGCGTGGTCGGACCGGTGCGCTCATCGTCCTGGGCCACGACGCCGTGGTGGAGTCGATGTGCTCGGGCGGCTTCGCGCTCGACGTCGAGTTCTCCGCGACCCGGCTGCGCGAGCTGGCCAAGATGGACGGCGCCGTCGTCGTGGACCGTGAGGCCACCCGCATCCTGCGCGCCGCCGTGCAGCTGCTGCCCGACCCGACCATCGAGACGACCGAGTCCGGAACCCGGCACCGCACGGCGGAACGGGTGGCGAAGCAGTCCGGTTTCCCCGTCATCTCCGTGTCGCAGTCGATGCGGATCGTCGCGGTGTACGTGGGCAGCTCGCGGTACGTGCTCGAGGGTTCCGACGTGATCCAGTCCCGGGCGAACCAGGCCCTGGCCACCCTCGAGCGGTACAAGGCCCGCCTGGACGAGGTCAGCGGCACGCTGTCCGCCCTCGAGATCGAGGACCTCGTCACGGTCCGCGACGTCGCCGCCGTCGTCCAGAGGCTGGAGATGGTCCGGCGCATCTCCGAGGAGATCGCCGGCTACGTCGTCGAGCTCGGCACCGACGGCCGCCTCATGGCGCTGCAGCTCGACGAGCTGGTCGGCGGGATCGGCGCGGACCGTCAGCTCGTCATCCGCGACTACGTCGAGGACGGCCGGTCCGGCCGGAGCCTGGCGGAGGTGCAGGCGGCGCTCGCCACGCTCGACGCGACCGAGCTGCTCGACCTCACCCACATCGCGCGCGTCCTCGGCCTCATCGGCGTCGAGGACTCCCTCGACGGCGCGGTCGGCCCCCGGGGCTACCGCCTGCTGTCCAAGGTGCCGCGCCTGCCGGGGACCATCGTGGACCGCCTCGTCGGGCACTTCGGCACCCTGCAGAAGCTGCTCGCGGCGGGCATCGACGAGCTCATGATGGTCGACGGGGTCGGCGAGCAGCGGGCCCGTGCCGTCCGCGAGGGCCTGTCCCGGCTCGCGGAGTCGAGCATCCTCGAGCGCTACGTCTGAGCAGGCCGGCCCGGCCGGACGACGAGGGGAGGCCCGCCGTGGCAGGCGCCGCGCACCGTCCCGAGGAGGTCGACGCCTACCTCGCGGCACTGCCGCCCGAGCAGCGGGCGGCCCTGGAGGACCTGCGGGAGCAGATCCGCAGCGCAGCGCCGGAGGCCCCCGAGCGGATCGCCTACCGGATCCCCTCG